>JALWME010000213.1:2329-2581 GCA_027083995.1 Sulfurovum sp. | reverse complement strand
AATCACTCATTTATGGCATAGTTGGATGAAAGATATGCTAGAATCGTTAAAAATTTTGTTTCCGATTAGAAATCTTAGTTTTTAGGGGTTTTGGGTGTGTTAGAGACCGTGTTCTTGCACAGTCTCGATACATAGAAGCCAATGCCTTAAGAGCAAAACTTGTAAGACGAGCCCAAGACTGGGACTATGGTTCTTTGATGGAGAGAGAACACAGGCATAGAACGCTACTTTCTAAACCGTATATGAAGCTAG
>JALWME010000213.1:0-2229 GCA_027083995.1 Sulfurovum sp. | reverse complement strand
ACAGACAAGCACCACTGGGTAATGAAAAGTGGCAAGTAGAAACTGCTACCAAACATGGTATGTTATCTACATTAAATCAGAGAGGGAGACCTAGGAAAGATGTGTAAAAGTAGCCTGTCGCCTTTATTTCTTTACAGAAGAGTTTGACGGTACGGGAGTTGTTTCTTTCTTATCTCCACTCTATCTTGAGACGGTAAAAGAACATTCTGCTATAATATGATTATTAACATAAGGAGTCTTTAGATGAATGCTATAGAATTTCAAACCACCATCACAAACTCTTTTGTCCAGATACCTAACTATGAGGAATTTGAAAATAAACAAGTGAGGATTATTGTCCTGGATGACACACCTACGTTGCCTAAACAAGGAAATAAAGGTTTTATAGATAGCTATGCCAAAAACCCTGTTCCTATAGCAAATAATACACATTTCTTGACTAGAGATGAGGCAAATGAAAGATAGTATTTTTCTGGATTCAAATATTTTTCTTTATGCTTTTAGTACTAAAGATTTAACTAAACAAAAAATTGCTTCGTCTCTTGTTGTAAAACCTATGACTATCAGTACACAAGTGATTAATGAAGTCAGTAATAATCTTTTGAAAAAGTTAAAATTTTCCAATGATGATATTGCTGAATTTGTTGAAGATTGCTATATCAAGTATAGTGTTATAGATTTCACAAAAAATATCTTTGTTAAGGCAAGTGAACTAAGAAAAAAATATAATCTTTCATATTATGACTCTTTGATTGTTTCTTCTGCACTGTTGTCCCATTGTTCTACTCTTTATAGTGAAGATATGCACCATGAACTAACGATAGAAAAGCAATTGACTATTATTAATCCGTTTAAATAAGTTTAGAGAAGCTATTTTGATTAGTTTACTAAAAAATATGTCAATATGCAAATAATAGGGACAGTCTTCTTTTAAAATAATAAAGGCGAATAAAAGACATAAAGGGGACAGGCTACTTTTAATCCACTATTCGCTATACTATTCCCAATAAAGAAAAGGATACATAATGCCACGCATACCAAGAGGAGAGGCAGCAGGAGGTATCTATCATATTATCAATAGGGGTAATATGCGTATGCAAGTCTTTGATGATATAGAAGATTATGAATACTTTCTTGAGTTGCTAGAAAAGGCAAGTAAAAGAGAGAAAGTAGAAATCCACGCCTACTGCCTTATGCCAAACCACTTTCACTTACTTCTCGTACCAAAAGAGCCAAACAGCCTAAGTAGACTTATGCAATGGGTCATGACTTCTCATGTACGCTACTACCATAAGAAAAATAAAACCTCCGGACATATCTGGCAGGGAAGATATAAAAGCTTCATAGTAGAAAAAGAGAGTTATTACCTTACACTCATACGATACATAGAAGCCAATGCCTTAAGAGCAAAACTTGTAAGACGAGCCCAAGACTGGGACTATGGTTCTTTGATGGAGAGAGAACACAGGCATAGAACGCTACTTTCTAAACCGTATATGAAGCTAGATGATGACTGGGTAGAGTATATCAATGCCCCTATGAGAGAAGGAGAACTACATGCTATACGAAACTCTGTCAACAGACAAGCACCACTGGGTAATGAAAAGTGGCAAGTAGAAACTGCTACCAAACATGGTATGTTATCTACATTAAATCAGAGAGGGAGACCTAGGAAAGATGTGTAAAAGTAGCCTGTCGCCTTTATCACGCCTTTATCAAGTATATGCTTTGACAAAATGACAAAACTCTGTTAAAATGACAATATATTGTCACAAAGGACTGCCATGCAAGCCATTCTATACACAGAAGCTAGAAACAACTTAAAGACTATCATAGGAAAAGTTTGTGACGACTATGATGAATTTATCATCAGTACTAAAGATAAGAAGACAGCGGTACTTATGTCTTATGAAGCGTATAGTGCCATGAAAGAGACCATGTATTTACTCTCTTCTAAAACAAATAGAGACAGACTTAATGATGCTGTAGACCAAATAGACAATCTTAACTTCACAAAGCATGATTTAAAGCTATGATAGTCGGTTTTGCTGACAAAGGTTGGGAAGATTATCAATATTGGGTTAAAACAGATAAAAAAACACTCAAAAGAATCAACACACTTTTAGAGGACATAAAAAGAAACCCAAATGACTCTAATGGGCTGGGAAAACCTGAGAGACTTAAAGGGAATTACGGAGGATATTTCTCAAGGCGTATTACTTCAGAGCA
>JALWME010000212.1 GCA_027083995.1 Sulfurovum sp. | reverse complement strand
GGTGGTAGAAGATTTAGATTTACTGCACTTGTAGTCATTGGTGACAAAAAAGGTACAGTAGGATACGGATTTGGTAAAGCCAAAGAAGTACCTGATGCGATTAAAAAAGCGGTAGATGATGCACATAAAAACCTTGTAAAAGTAAATATCAAGGGGACTACAATTGCACATGACATTGAACACAAATTCAATGCAAGTAGAATTGTACTTAGACCTGCATCTGAAGGTACAGGTGTTATTGCTGGAGGTGCTGCTAGACCAGTACTTGAACTTGCAGGAATTCAAGATGTTCTTAGCAAATCAATCGGTTCTAACAACCCAAATAACCTAGTAAGGGCAACAATTCAAGCACTTACTAGAATCAAAGCATAAGGGGGTAAAGTATGGGTTTACATAATTTACAACCTGCACCAGGTTCAACGCGTAACAGAAAAAGAGTTGGTCGTGGGCAGGGTTCGGGAACAGGTAAAACAGCTGGACGTGGTAACAAAGGTCAAAAAGCAAGATCTGGTTACAGTAAAAAAAGAGGTTTTGAGGGTGGTCAGATGCCACTTTATAAAAGATTACCTAAAATTGGTTTCACATCTAGAGTCGAGAAACCATATATAATTAATGTAGAAAAAATTAAAGCAGTTGCTGAACTTTCTGAGATTACTCTTGAGTCTATCAGGTCAGTACATAAATTTGGTAAATCAGTAAGTAGAGTGAAGTTAATTGGTGCTAGTGCAAAAGATCTTGCTGCTAAAATCAAAGACGAAGCTATTACAACAAGCGGAAAATAATCATGGGTAATGCTTTAACTCAGAAAATCCTGATTACGTTAGGGTTCCTATTTGCATATAGAGTTTTAGCCTATGTTCCAACACCAGGTGTTGACCTTGCTGTTATCAAAGAGTTCTTTGATAACAACTCAGGAAATGGTGTTGGTATGTTAAATATGTTCTCGGGTGGAGCTGTTGAACGTCTTAGTATTATCTCCTTAGGGATTATGCCTTATATTACAGCTTCTATCGTAATGGAGCTTCTTGCAGCAACTTTTCCAGCTTTAGGTCAAATGAAAAAAGAACGTGATGGTATGCAAAAGTATATGCAAATTATTCGTTATTTTACTATTTTTATTACAGTTATACAAGCTATTGGGGTCTCTATGGGACTTCAAGGTATGACAGGACGTGCTGGACAAAGTGCTGTGATGATTGACCCTACAACATTTACAATACTGACGACTTTTTCTATGCTAACAGGTACGATGTTGTTAATGTGGATAGGTGAGCAGATTACACAAAAAGGTATTGGAAATGGTATTTCTTTAATTATCTTTGCAGGTATTGTTTCTGGTCTTCCTTCTGCTATAGGACAAACAGTTAGTGCGGTTAATGCTGGAGAGATGAATTTCTTGGTAGTGCTTGGTATTTTGGCAATTATGCTTATAACTATCTTGGCTATTATCTATGTAGAACTAGGTGAGAGACGTGTGCCTATTTCTTATTCTCGAAAAACAATCATGCAGAACCAAACAAAAAGAGTAATGAACTATATTCCCGTAAAGGTGAATCTTTCAGGGGTTATCCCTCCTATTTTTGCATCGGCTATTTTAATGTTCCCACTTACTATGTTACAGTCTAGTACTTCTGAGTTTGCAACTGCGATTGCTGACTCATTGGCACCAGGGGGCATCACATTTAATGTGGTTACTTTCTTGCTTGTTATGTTTTTTGCATTTTTCTATGCGTCTATTGCATTTAATGCCAAAGACATTTCAGACAACTTGAAAAAACAAGGTGGATTCATCCCTGGTGTTAGACCAGGAGAACAAACAAAAGAGTTTTTAAATGAAGTGGCAAGTAGATTGACTGGTTCAGGTGCAGTGTACTTAGCTATTATCTCTACAATACCATTTATGATTATCTCTGGCATGGGTGCATCATTTTACTTCGGTGGGGTTGCGGTACTTATTATTGTTCAAGTTGCACTTGATACGATGAGAAAAATCGAAGCACAAAGAACCATGAACCAATACGATACTTTAGGTAACGTAGGTCTATAATGGCTATTGCTATTAGAAAACCTGGCGAAATCGCTAAGCTCCGAGCAGCTGGCGAAATCGTTGCTAAAACGTTAGACTACCTCCAAAATCTTGTCAAGCCTAGCATGACTCTCAAAGAAATAGATGCCTTGGGTGAAGCATATATTCGTGAGCAAGGGGCTATTCCCTCATTTAAAGGCTTATATGGATTTACTGGTTCTGTGTGTACATCACTTAATGAAGTGTGCATTCATGGTGTGCCAGATGATACAATTGTGCAAGAAGGTGATATATTAGGTTTAGATATCGGTACAAAACTTGATGGTTATTTTGGGGATGCAGCTATCTCAATGGCAGTAGGTAAGATATCTGATGAGGATCAGGCATTGATTGATTGTTCTAGAGGAGCACTCTATCATGCGATTGAAAACATTAGAGAGGGTATGCGATTTAAGGAGCTTACAAAGCTTCTGGAAGACTATATCACCGAAGCAGGATTTGTACCTTTACGTGACTACTGTGGACATGGTATAGGTACGAAACCTCATGATGAACCCA
>JALWME010000211.1 GCA_027083995.1 Sulfurovum sp. | reverse complement strand
CGGATACTTTGTGCTTTGGCTTCTTCAAAGATGGCAAGTAGTTCTTTGGCATTGGCTAAATCGTAGACAGGTTGGGTGATAATAGCTCTTGCACCGTAGTCTAGCTTTTTAACCATACGCTTTTTAAGGGAGTTCATATCTTTGGCATAGGCGTTACTTACCGCAAAAGGGTATATGGGCTTTGGGGCAGGGTCTAGTGGTTTGTTTGAGTAAGAGACCCCTTTGTTCAGGTGGTGGATGATACTTAGAAGCAAGGTAGAGTCACGCTCAAGTACACCTTTGACATCTGGCTGGTCGGAAAACTTAGCAGGGTCTCCTGTGAGTGCTAGTATGCAGCGTATATCAAAAGCATTGGCTCCTAGTAGGCTAGATTGTAAAGAGAGTTTGTTTTTGTCTCTCATACTCATAGTGGCAATGACAGGCTTGCCAAACTCTTGTTGTACTTTGATAGCAGAGAGCATACCTGACATCTTAAGCTTGGCTAGTGGATTGTCTGTGCATGAGAAGCCTGTGACTTTGTTTTGGAGGTCGTACTTCTTGATATCTGCTATGAGACCATCTATAGAAGCACCATGAGGTGGGTTTATCTCTACGGTTATAAATTCTTTTTCAAGGCAAAGGACATCACAAAATTTTTCAAACATGGTCTATTTCTTTATATTTAATTTTATTGCTATAATTCTATCAAAATATTACATAGAGGTGCATGATGTCTAAACTGGCAGTTTTTGATTTTGACTCTACATTGATGGACGGTGAAACCATCGATTTTTTTGCAGAGGTATTGGGGTGTAAAGAGCAAGTTGTGACCATCACAGAACGTGCGATGGCAGGGGAGTTGGACTTTTACACCTCACTTGTAGAGCGTGTTGCACTTCTTAAGGGGCTACCTCAAAGTAAAGTAGAAGAGATATGCAAAGATTTACCCATGATGCCAGGAGCCAAAGAAGTTGTAGTAGGGTTGAAAGAAAAGGGATATACTGTAGTCTGTTTTTCTGGTGGGTTTAGAGATGCTACCAAGCCAATATGTAAGAAGTTGGGTATAGATGCAGATTTTTCTAATTTTTTACACGAAGAGGATGGCATACTCACGGGTGCAGTAGGAGGAGAGATGATGTACTCAAATGCCAAAGGTGACATGATAGTACGTCTGCAAGCTTTATTGGGTGTAGATAGCAAAGAGACACTTGTGGTAGGAGATGGAGCCAATGACCTCTCTATGTTTGCCCATGCAGATACACGCGTGGCATTTTGTGCGAAACCTGTATTGAAAAAAGCTGCTACACATTGTGTGGATGTAAAAGATTTAAGAGAGATACTCAAAATAGTTTGATGTCAGACATAATAACACTCACAGATAAGGCAAGCATTTATAGTAAAACACTACTGGACAAAGTTTTTTTCCATGATGATACACATCATGCTGTCATAGTCTACGATACAGACTCTACGCTTTCAAATATTTTAGCCAAAGCTTACCGTGCGAATTTGCCCCAAGCTACATCTATACATTTCCATAAAAGTACACCTGAAGAGATAAGAGCAGTTTTTGATAGGCTAGATGCTTTAGATATGGTGATACTTATACAGTCTACCAATTTTCGTCTAGATGCCTTTAGGATACGTGTAGAACTCTTTAAGCGAAAAATAAAAGTTCTGGAACATCCACATTTGGGTCGCATGAGAGAAGAGGAAGTGTCACATTATATAGATGCCTTAGCCTACGATATAAATCATATCAAAAAAAGAGGACGTAGCCTTAAAGCCAAGATGGATATAGCACACTCTTGCACTATAGATAGTGGAGGAGAACAATTGTATTTTCCTGTAGGGCTAGAGCCAGTCAAACTAAATATAGGAGATTACGCTGACATGCCAAATATTGGAGGGCAGTTTCCTATAGGTGAAGTATTTACAGAATCTACAGAACTTACAGCTGTCCATGGACGTGCAACTGTTTTTGCCTTTGCAGACACCAGTTATAGAGTAAATAAGCCCCAAAAACCCATTACCATTGTGATAAAAGACGGTATTTTGGTAGCATGCGAGAACTCTACTCCTGCTTTTGATGAGATACTTTCTCTTATACGTGAAGCAGAAGAGGTGGTATGGGTAAGAGAACTGGGATTTGGACTCAATCGTGGCATGAGCAAGACTAAAATAGTCTCTGATATAGGTAGTTACGAGCGTATGTGTGGTGTGCATCTTTCCCTAGGACGAAAGCATGGTATGTATGCAAAACCAGGGTTTAAGCGTGGTGATGGAAAGTTCCATATAGATATATTTTTAGATACGACTATGGTATATTTGGATGATGAAATTGTTTTTAAGGATGAAGTGTGGATTTAGGCAATAAAAATCATACATGTACCATAAAAGGGATATTTCTAGAACTTCTTACCCATAGAAAAGAGGTGATACTTGGTAACATCATCGCTATTATCGCTACACTTTTGGTGGTTGCTATACCACTATTTATCCCCATACTTGTAGATGAGTTACTTTTGGATAAAGGGCATGGGTTTATCTCTTTTATTCGCCAAAATCTTTTTGAATCTGATGTAAAAGGCTATGTACTCTTTGTTTTGGT
>JALWME010000210.1 GCA_027083995.1 Sulfurovum sp. | reverse complement strand
GAGACCTTATAGCCCTTGGACTAAAGCCATCACCACAGTTTAAAGAGATTTTGGATGCTGTATATGGGGAGCAGATTGAGGGGAAGATTGTGAGTAAAGAAGAGGCTATGCGGTTTGTGAAAGAGAGGTATATATGAAATAACTGTAGATAATTTAATGTTGAAAATTCTGTTAAGCCTGTAAAAAGGTTAATTTAAACAACAAAATTATATACTTTGCAAAACAAAGTACTTTGAAAAGGTTATGTATGTCAGAAGAAAAAGAAGAAGCACTCCGTCAGATAAATGAGATTAAAAACCATTTAGTCGACAAGCAAACGTTTTTCCCTTATAACTATAATGCCACATATATTTGGAGTATTATTGCTGTCATTTTGACATTGGGGATTGTGCCTATCTATACTTTGGGTACAGTTATTGGTACAGGTATTGTATTTGTCTTGGTTGCTATTGGTTTTATCGCAGAAGGGATGATGACTAAAAAAGTCAATAGAAGTTATGATATTGAAGATTGTACATTCAGACAACAGTTTATTATGAAAAATTTTCTAATGATGTCATGGTATCTTATCGTGATGAGTGCTGTGTTGGTAATGTATAATCTGTATATTCCTATTTATCTTCTCTGGCTTTTTATGGTTTCATTGGGCTATTATGCGGTTGGATATGTATTGAACATCAAGCGTTTTTCTCTCATGGGTCAGTTTAACACCGCCATGGCTACCATACTACTGGCGTTGGTTGCATATAATGGGAAGCTGATAGGTACAGACTCTATTTGGTTTTCAGTCGTGCAGGGGGCTGTGTTGTTGGGGTTGGCTGTTTTACCCGCTGTGATTGCATGGTATCAAAAAAAGGAAGCTTAGGTGTTTGACCCACTTTTACACCAAACCGTGAGGTCTAAACTCATGTCTCTGCTCATCGCCAATGATGAATTGCCTTTTAAGGCACTCAAAGAGACACTGGGGGTGACTGATGGAAATCTCTCCTCTCATCTGAGTAAACTGGAAAAAGAGGAGTATGTAAAGATAGAAAAAACCTTTGAGGGTAAACGTCCTAAAACTGTAGTAAAGATAGCACCTGTAGGTAGAGTAGCATTTGAAGCCTATATTGAAGCACTTAAGCAATTTATAGAGGAAAATTAATGAAATCATATATAGACTTTTTACAAAGATTCAAATGGGCGATAGTTTTTATCATACCATTGATGGTTATGATGCTTGCTTCAAGCTTGAAACATTTGGAGATAGATGGTTCATACCGTATCTGGTTTGAAGACGATTCCAAAATATTGACTGATTATGATAAGTTTAGAGAAGAGTTTTCAAATGATGATGGGATTACCATTGTGTTTAAAGATGAGAGTGGTATTTTTAACAAAAAAGCACTTGGGAGTATTCAGCGGCTTACCGAAGCACTTTGGGAACTACCCCACATAGACAGAGTAGATTCTATCACAAACTACCAACATGTCCATGCCAAAGCAGATAGACCTGATGATGTACTAGTCGATGACTTCATAATGGAAGATTTATCTGAAGCAACAGACAGCTATTTGGCTGAGCGTAAAAAAGTAGCTACCTCAGACAGTATCATCGTAGATAGTTTTATCTCTAAAGACGGAACAACCACGATGATATTTGCCCGCTTGGAAGCAGATGCAAATGAACATGGTGACATCTCTACAAAGATGATGAATTTGGTGAATCCACTTATAGAAGCAGAGACAAATGCTACAGGGTACAAGTATTGGCTCAATGGTGGACCGGCGATGACACAAGCTTTTGTAGATATAGCAGGAAAAGATGCTGTAACCTTTACACCGTTGGTATTTTTAGCCTCAATGATACTACTATTTTTACTTTTTAGACGGGTTTCTGGTGCATTAGTACCTATGGCAGTGGTGTTGTTTACTTTTCTTTCAGTGCTTGCAGTACAAACACTTTTAGGCTATAAACTTAACAACTTTACGGCAAATATCCCCGTGTTTATTATAGCTATCGGTATCGCTGATGCGGTACATATCTACTCTGTGTGGCTCATGCGTAAAAAAGAGGGCGTGGTCAATCTTCAAGCAGTACATGACTCCTTAGAAAAAAACTTTTTACCTATTTTGTTCACTTCACTTACCACTACGGTAGGTTTTGGAACACTTGCCATCTCTAAAGTTGTGCCTGTATCCACACTAGGTATAGCTACAGCATCTGGAGCGATGTTGGCATTTGTTATCTCTGTGGTATGGATGCCTGCAGTGTTGCTTTTACTCAAAAAACCTATCAAAGGTGTTGTGGTAGAAAAAAATAGCATCAAGAGGTTAGGGTATGGGTCATTTATCGTACGTAATGATAGAAGAATTATCTTTATTGCTACGTTATTGATTGCGATAATGGGTGCAGGGTTGATGTTTGTGAAAGTTGACTCAAATACCATACGCTATTTCGATAAAGAAGTAGAGATACGTAAATCTTCAGAATTTACCATGAATAATTTGACAGGTTCTATGTCATATACTATTATTGTAGACAGTGGTAAAACAGATGGCATAAAAGAGCCTGCATTTTTAAGAACAATTGAGAAGTTTTATCATGACTATCAAA
>JALWME010000209.1 GCA_027083995.1 Sulfurovum sp. | reverse complement strand
AAAAGTACTTATTACTGGTGCGGGAGGAAGTATAGGGTCAGAGATAGCAAGGCAGTGTGAACAATTTGGAGCAAAAGCGTTACTTTTGGTAGACCATAGTGAATACAATTTATATCAAATAGGTGAGCACCTCCCTAAAGCTACACTAAAACTCCTCAATATCACAAATGGGAGACTTCTTGATGAAGTGTTTGCGTCATTTAGTCCTCATATGGTTATACATGCAGCAGCATACAAGCATGTACCCGTGTGTGAAGAGAATCAAGAGAGTGCAGTATACAACAATGTTTATGGCTCTAAAAATGTAATGGATATAAGTATCAAATATCAGGTTGAAAAAGTAGTGATTATCTCTACAGATAAAGCAGTACGTCCTACTAATGTCATGGGGGCAACAAAACGTGTGACAGAACTCTATGCCTCTAATGTTGAGAGTAAAGCTACGGAGATAGTAGCAGTACGTTTTGGCAATGTATTGGGGTCTAGTGGATCAGTTATCCCCAAATTTAAACAACAGATAGAAGAGGGTGGCCCCCTAACAGTAACACATCCTGATATCACACGTTACTTTATGCTTATACCAGAAGCCTGCCAGCTTGTACTTCAAGCAGCTGCAATAGCAAGGGGTGGAGAGTTATTTGTACTAGATATGGGTGAACCTGTCAAAATAGCAGATCTTGCCACGCAGATGATACAACTTTATGACAAAGAGGATGAGGTGGAGATAGTTTATATTGGGTTACGTCCAGGAGAAAAACTTTATGAAGAGTTACTGCTGGACGAAAGCGAAAAAGGGACAAAATACCAATCTATCTTTATCGCAAAACCAAGCTCTTATGATATTGCACAATTAAATCACGATATTGCGTTATTGTTAACAAGTAAAGACAAGGTCAAAGCACTACAAAAAATTGTACCTGAGTTTACAAGAGAAGATTCGCTATAATATTTACAAGGATTTACAGTAATCCAAAATTATTTCCAAAGGAAGAAGAATGTTTAAAAAAATAATTGCAGGTTTTTTAGTAATTGCAACATCGACACTGTTTGGTATGAGCCTTTCAGCACTCAATTCTGCATCTAAAGCAGAACTCATGGAGATAAATGGTATCGGTGAAGTCAAGGCAGCAGCCATTATCAAAGAGAGAAGAAAAGGAAAATTTAAATCATTTGAAGATGTGCAGAGAGTTGAAGGCATCGGTGAGCAGACTGCTGATAACATTAGACGTGGGGTAAAGTCAAGTGAGGGTGTAAAAAAAGTATCCAAAAAGAGTAAAACAAAAGCAAAAAAGAGAAAAAACTCTAAAAAAGATGTAGTAGAAAAAACGAAAAAAACAAAGTCGAAATCAAAAAAATCTACTAAAGAGAAAGCTACAAAGAAAGCAAAAACGAAAAAACGCAAAATAAAGTCTATGGATGAAAAGAAAAAAGAGTTAAAGTCCAAAGCGAAAAAAACGAAAACAAAAAAGAGTAAAGCAAAGAAAACAAAAAAGACAAAGTCTAAAAAGAAGAAGAACTAGTCCGTCGGAGTGTCAAAAGATGGCACTCCTACACATCGCAAACGCAAGCGTCCTCTTCGAGGATGGAGTGCGATGTTTGTCGCATCATCTTTTAACGCACCTCCCTCATAAAAAGTATTAACCACATTTTCGCTACAATCACATAATTTATTACAAGGTACACGTATGTCAACAGTTACACGTTTTGCACCCTCTCCAACAGGATATTTACACATTGGTGGTCTAAGAACAGCTCTTTTTTCATGGCTGGCAGCCAAGCATAATAAAGGTGAGTTTCTTCTGCGTATCGAAGATACAGATATGGCTCGTAATTCTGAAGTTGCTAAAGATGCCATCTTGAAAGCCTTTGGCTGGGTAGGTATGAGTCATGATGGTGAGGTGGTGTATCAGTCTAAGCGATTTGATTTGTATAAAAAGTATATTGCACAGTTGCTTGATGAGGGCAAGGCATATAAGTGTTATATGTCCAAAGAAGAACTTGCAGCACTTCGTGAAGAGCAGATGGCAAAAAAAGAGCGTACACGTTACGATGGTCGTTACCGTGACTTTACAGGTACTCCTCCAGAGGGTATTGAGCCAGTTATACGTATAAAAGCACCACAGGAGGGGCGTATATCTTTTGTAGATGGTGTGAAGGGTGAGTTTTCTGTCGATGCCACTGAGGTAGATGATTTTATTATTGCCAGAGCAGATGGAAGCCCAACATACAATTTTGTAGTAGCTATAGATGATGCACTTATGGGACTGACTGACGTCATTCGTGGAGATGACCACCTTTATAACACACCTAAGCAGATAGTAGTCTATAATGCGTTGGGTTTTAAACTGCCAAATTTTTATCATGTGGCAATGATAAACAATGAGCAGGGTAAAAAACTCTCTAAGCGTGATGGTGCAACAGACGTAATGGATTACAAGAGTATGGGATATTTACCAGAAGCATTGTTAAATTTCCTCGTGCGTCTTGGGTGGAGTCATGGAGACCAAGAAATATTTAGCCTAGAAGAGATGATAAACCTTTTTGACCCAAATGACATTAATAAAAGTTCGTCCAACTATAACCTAGACAAACTTCTTTGGTTAAACGCGCACTACATCAAAGAAGCATCAGACGAGAAGCTTATAG
>JALWME010000208.1 GCA_027083995.1 Sulfurovum sp. | reverse complement strand
AAGACAGCAGGGTCACTCAGAACTTTACAGGGGTGCAGAGTACGTAGTAGAGTTTATCCCTAAGATTAAAATAGAAATTGTTGTCTCTGATGACAACTATACCAAAAAAGCTGTAGATGCTATTGCAACAGCTGCCAAAACTGGTAAAATTGGTGATGGTAAAATATTTGTAAGTACGATTGATTCTGTCCTACGTGTAAGAACAGATGAAAAAAATGAAGAGGCTCTGTAGGGATACCCCTACATTGTTTTAAACTTCTCTATAGACTCTTCACTCCCTGTTACTTTCCAATCCACACTATCTATACCAAAATCTCGTTCATACTTTGTAATACCCAGTTGTTTTAGCTTGTAAAGTGTTCTATCTACTTCATTATACTCTGTAGAAAATATATATTCACTCTGTTTCTCATAAGGTATAAGTAAAGCATTGGCTAAAACGTTTTTAGCAGACAATGCATAGGCTCTAGCCATACCACCCGTTCCTAGCTTTACACCACCAAAATAACGTACTGTCAATATAGCTACATTTATAAGTGCTTCACCACGTAATACGTTGAGTGTAGGTATGCCTGCACAACCCTTAGGTTCTCCATCATCCGAAGCATTCTCTACGATTTGGTCAAACGCATTGAGATAACGTAATGCATAGACCACATGATTTGCCTTAGGATGTTCACGTTTTAATTTTTCTTGTAGACCAGTATATTCAACTATAGGGACAAGGTAAGTAATAAATTTAGAACGATTTACTTCTGTAGTAGTAGAAAAAGAAGTTTCTATCGTTTGCATTAAATGACTTTTCGTAAATATTTATAAAGCTTCAATCCTATAAAACTACCTATAAGGTCAGCAACAACATCTGCTTGCTCTGCACTTCTATTTACAGCATAAAGTTGTGAGACTTCTATCAAGACACCATAGCCTACTAAAAGCAACAAAGCATACCAATAATTTATTTTATAACCTAATCTCAAAAGTAAACCTAAAACAACAAAAGCAAATACATGCTGTCCTTTATCACTAAGTGGACCAACTACTGGAGCCATATCTTGAGGTACAACCGCAGCCACGTAACTCACTAGTAGTGCCAACCAAAAAAACACTCTAAATGTAGAGCGATACCTATACAGCTTTGACTTTCTCAACAATAAAATCCACAAATTTATCTGAACTATTCATGCACTCAGCCACTACATAATCATCATATTTTATCTTCTCTGCTATCTCTCTATGCTCAATATCCAACTCAAAGACAGTCTCAGAATTGTCCAAAGTAAAAGCCAAAGGAAAAATAAGCACTTTTCTATGTGTAGGGTTACGCAGTACATCTACCAAATTTGGCTCCAACCAAGCACCATTTCCTACTTTTGATTGATAGACAAGTTTAATATCATGAAACTTAATATCACGTTCATGTAAATACATTTTAATGGCACTTGCATTTGCTTCTACTTGATTTTGGTAAGGGTCACCTGCTTGAATAATACTCATAGGCAATCCATGCGCAGAGAGCAACAAATCATACTCTTTGGTATCTTTACCCTTCATCGCCTCTACAATCTTTTCAACAGAAGCAGCAATATAATCATAATCATCATAATATGGGTCAATAACTGTGATTTTAGGACTATACCCCAAACGTGCACATCTTTCTTCAATGTCTTCAACTGAAGAAAGTGTTGTAGTGGTTGAGTATTGTGGATACATAGGAAATAAAATCAACTCATCGATACCCTCTTTTTGACACGCCTCTAACCTTACATCAGCAAAAGGAGGTACATATCGCATCGCTGGATAGATAGGCATATCTATTTTAGGTTCCAGTTTATCAATAAGTGCCTGTGTTAAATCTGGCAAAGGAGATTTGCCACCAAGCAAAGCATAATTATCTTTTACCTCTTCAAGACGTTTATTAATAATAATGGCAGAGACCAATTTACGTGTATAGGGGTTCATCGTTAAAATATTTTTATCAGCAAACATATTACGCAAAAAGAGTTCAACTTCCTCTATGTTATTAGGTCCGCCCATATTGAGAAGAAATAATGCCTTTGACATACATATCCTTTAAAGTCTTGTATTTTAGCATAGAGAGTGTAAAATCATACATAAATATATGAATCTAAAAAGGTTTTTCATGATTATTATTCCTGCACGTATCGGTTCATCTCGTTTTCCCAATAAAGTCTTAGCTGACATTGGTGGTGTACCTATGGTCGTACGTACTGCAAAAGCTGTAGAAGAGATAGATAATGTCGTGATTGCCACAGATTCACAAGAAGTGATAGATATCGCCAAAGAGCACGGCATTCATGCAGTTCTTACCTCAGATAAACATCAAAGTGGTACTGACCGTATTTATGAAGCTGCCCAAAAGTTACATCTTGAAGAAGCTGAAATAATCATTAATGTACAAGGGGATGAACCCTTTATAGAAACAGATGTTGTCCAAGGCATCTATAACTTAACAAAACAAAATAAAAATAATGACCGAATTATGATGAATTCATGTTATAAAACTATTTCAAATCCAGAAGCAGATGACCCCAATATTGTAAAGGTTGTCACAGATAGTGATGGTATTGCTCTGTATTTCTCACGTGCAAAAGTACCTTACCCAAGAGATCATCATTTTGATGCCTATAAAG
>JALWME010000207.1 GCA_027083995.1 Sulfurovum sp. | reverse complement strand
CCTCACCTGAAAGTTCTTCAAAAAACTTGAACAGGGCATCACTCTTGGTAAAAAAACGTACCAAAGAGAGGTCTAGTTTTAGGTCTTCAAAGGCATGAAACGAAGCCGCCTCACGTAAAAGAAGTATGCGTTGTAAAGGGTCTATTTGGGTTTTATTTTTTAAAAGTATGGCTCGCTGTTCAAACTCATCCATACGCATGAGAGTAGGTAGAAATCCATCTTGTATCTTATGTTGCTGACTTACTGTACGTAAGGCTCTTGAGGTTGGGTATATGTGGAGTTGATTCATAAAAGAAGTATAGCATAGACCTAGTAATATTGACGTATATCATTTTTCTCAAATTGCCTTTTAGGTATAATATTTCACTTTATCTTAAGGGCAACAATGCAACACTTAGGCAATGCAACACTCATACAAAAATACAATATTCCAGGTCCTAGATATACCTCTTATCCTACCGTACCATTTTGGGATAAAAAAGGCATCCATGAGGGCGATTGGATAGAGACGGTAAAACACTCTTTTAATGAAAGCAACACTGATGAAGGTATCTCTTTGTATATCCATATGCCATACTGTGAGAGCCTCTGTACTTTTTGTGCCTGTCATAAGCATATAACTACACGACACTCTGTAGAAGATGAGTATATTGATACTGTTTTAAAAGAGTGGAAGCTCTATATAGATTTACTAGATGATAAACCTTCCATAAGAGAGATACACTTAGGTGGTGGCACACCTACATTTTTCTCTGCACAAAATCTCAAACGTATGATAGACGGTATTTTCAAATACGCCGTGCGTCATGATGTTTATGACTTCTCTTTTGAAGCACATCCAAATGATACAACCAAAGAACAACTGCAAACACTCTTTGACTTAGGATTTACACGCACCTCTTTTGGGATACAAGACTATGACCCTACAGTACAAAAAGCCATTAATCGTATACAAACTTATGAAACAGTAGAGTATATACATGGGCTTGCACGTGATATAGGCTACAGGTCTATCTCGCATGATATTATCTTTGGGCTGCCACATCAAAACAAAGAAAATATCAAAACCACCATTGCAAATACTGTCAAACTCAGACCAGACCGTATTGCCTACTACTCTTATGCACATGTACCTTGGATAAAAGGTGTAGGACAAAGAGGTTTTGATGAAAATGACCTACCTAAAGATGAAGAAAAAAGAGCACTCTATGAACTCGGAAAACAACTTTTTTTTGAAGCAGGGTACGAAGAGATAGGTATGGATCACTTTGCACTGCCAACAGATACCATGCATAAAGCCATGACAGAAAAACATCTACATAGAAACTTTATGGGATATACCGCAGGTAAAACAAAACTCATGATAGGGCTGGGAATGTCCTCTATTTCAGATTCATGGTATTCATTTGCACAAAATGAAAAACGTGTAGAAGCGTATGTAAATCGTGTAAACAAAGGCTTATTACCCATATTTAGAGGGCATAAACTGACACAAGAGGACCTCATTGTGCGTCAACATATTTTAAATCTCATGTGTAACCTAGAGACTTCATGGGAAGATGTGTCCATGAGACTTGATGATATAGATAAAATACTCGCAAGATTAGATGAAATGAAAAATGACCATCTCATAGAAATCTATGAAAACAGCCTTATAGTCAAAGAGTCAGCACGTATGTTTGTACGTAATGTCTGCATGGCATTTGATATAAGACTGGCAAAAAGCCAACCTGGGGGTAGAATTTTCTCTATGACAATTTAAAAAATTTTTAAGGCTTTAAGTAGGCAGGTATTGAGGAGTATCCTATAGTATCTGCTACTTCTGCTCTCATTTTAAGTGTATATCTTCCTGGTTTTTCTATCTTCACATCTGAGACTTTATATTTGCCTTCTCTGAAAGGAATATTTGTCAACAATATATCTTCTTTTCTGGAGTGTGGCTGTGTGAGTAAAAATGTGACATTGGCTTCTGCTACTGGCTTTCCATCTTTGCTTATCACTTCATAGATAAACTGATTGATGCCTTTTGAGAGTTTCACAACATTTGGTTGTGGACGATTAGAATTTACATTGTCTGTCATTACCATCATCTCTGCTCCTAGGATACGGATAGTATATAACTTCTCAAATGCCTGCTTTTTTTCTATGATTTGATTGATATTCATATCTGCCATTTGATACTTTAGCATATAGGTATTGGACTCTTGTACAGGTAAAGAAGAAGCAGACTTTACTGTCCAGTAACTTAGCATCAATGCTAAGGCTAAAAAGCCTACTATCATATGTGGCCAGTAGGTTTTTTTGTTATTTTGTTTCATATTTTTTCCTCCTCCAATATGGTCTTATTACAAATATCCAGAGTAAAATTGCTGTACCGATATAAATTAATGTTCTTAGGAGAGTAACCATCGTTCCCATTTCATCTGGAATTGTGTTTTCCAATTTCACACCTTTGGAACTTGCAATATTATCTGCAAGAACAGAATATGCCTGAAGTATACCAATATTGAATTTATCTTCATCCGTATTGGAGTCTTTAATAGCAACAATGTCAATACCTGCATCCCTAACTTCATTATAATCATAGAGCTTCTTTATTGCATTAGATGATGGGATTATACCTAAACGACCACGTGCTTCGGATTTTTTAGTTATTGT
>JALWME010000206.1 GCA_027083995.1 Sulfurovum sp. | reverse complement strand
ATTTTCATGTAGATAGCTGCAGGGTCGAAGAGTCCTGCAATTCCCACTGTAGAGTTGACTATAAATCTTTCAAGTTCATCTGATGTATTTTGAAACTTGCCCTGTAGTAGGTTGTTTACAAAACGGATGGGAAACTGTATGTTATGTATGAGGTTTGAAAGGCTTTTACGTATAGGTTCAGGTGTGATTTTAGCATATCCTTTTGAAATGGGATTTACTGCATAGGTGAATACTGTGTCATTAAAAGAGGTTATGACCCTGTTGTATCCACTTAAAGGGTCAAATATATCGTTTTTATGTGTATCAGTGTACTCATATTCAAATTCATCACTCTCTTCTTGTGTATTTGATTTTAGGGGAAGCGTGGTCTCTTCTGTTTGAGAGACTGTAAAATCCAATGTTGATTGTTTGGTGCTACATCCTTGAAAAAGTACGAGGAGTAAGATAAACAGTAAATAGTGTACTCTCATAGTGGTACTCCTTTTTAGGATATTTTTAATTTATGATAATTATAACAGTTTAGTATGAATTATTTGTGTATTGTAAAGTACAAAGTACATAGCAAAGTCACTTTACTTTTACTGTTGTTTACCTTTGCTGTAGTATAATTTGGCATAATTTTGTTAAAATCATGACAATAGATAAATCCAATAAGGAACAACAATGAAAGTATTATTAATTAAAGAGGTGAAAACGCTTGGAAAAGCAGGTGAGATTAAAGAGGTAAAAGATGGATATGGTCAAAACTTTCTTATAGGCAAGGGTTTGGCAAAACTTGCTACGCCTGAGGTAGTAGAAAACTGGAAAGCTGAGCAAGCCCGCATGGCCAAAGAACTTAAAGATGAACTTACACGTCTTGAAGCAGAGAAAATTACATTAGAAGCCAGTGAAATTAAGATAGAAAAGCAGTCTGCACCAGTGGGGATAAAAGGTTCAGTTGGAAATGCAGATATTTCTACCGCAATAGCTGAACAGTTAAATATTGTATTGGATAAAAAACATATCAACCTTAAAAAACCAATCAAATCTACAGGCATGCATGAAATAGATGCAAAATTAGGGCATGGTATCCATGCCACACTTAAAGTAGAAGTGGTAGCTGTATAATGTTTCATGCAACTACGATACTAGGCTATAAAGCTGATGGAAAAGCTGTCATCGGGGGTGACGGGCAGGTTAGTTTTGGTGATACTGTATTAAAAGGCAATGCCACCAAAATTCGCAAACTGGGAAAAGAGGGTGAAGTCCTGGCAGGATTTGCAGGCAGTACAGCAGATGCTTTCAATCTGTTTGATATGTTTGAGACTATTTTGGCTGAAAAAAAAGGTGATTTGTTTAAATCTGTTATAGGGTTTTCTAAAATGTGGCGTAAAGACAAACATTTACGTCAACTTGAAGCAATGATGATAGTACTCAATGAAGAACATATATTTATACTTACAGGTACAGGTGATGTGGTAGAACCGCAAGATGGTAAAATAGCGGCCATTGGTTCAGGGGGTAACTATGCAATCTCTGCTGCAAGAGCTTTAGATAAACATGCAACACTTTCACCACGAGAGCTAGTGCAGGAGTCCCTTGAAATGGCAGGGGAGCTCTGCATTTATACAAATAAGAATATAAAGATATTGGAATTATAGAAGAATGATGGATAACCTAACACCAAAAGAGATAGTAAGTTACTTAGACAAATATGTCATAGGTCAAAAGGACGCGAAAAAAACCATAGCAGTAGCTTTGCGTAATAGATATAGACGTATGCAGTTAAGTGAAGAGATGCAAGCTGATGTGACACCTAAAAATATACTGATGATAGGTAGTACAGGTGTAGGTAAGACAGAGATAGCAAGACGCTTGGCTAAGATGATGAACTTACCTTTTATTAAAGTAGAAGCCAGTAAATATACAGAAGTAGGTTTTGTAGGACGTGATGTCGAGTCTATGATACGTGATTTGGCAACAACCTCGATGCAGATAGTACGTGAATCTGAGAATGAGAAGAACAAAGAAAAAATTGCAAACTATATAGAGAATAAAATCATAGAAAAACTTCTTCCACCATTGCCCATAGGAGCGAGTGAACAAAAACAAGCAGAATATGATGCAAGTTTTGTGCGGATGCAAGAAAAATTTGTCAAAGGTGAACTTGACCATCTCAAGGTAAAAGTAGAGATGCCTAACAATGTACAACTTCCAGAAGAAGGTCTGCCTCCTCAGATGATACAGGTACAAGAGAGTATTGTCAAAGTACTGGGTGGTATGGGTAAAAAGGGACCAGAAAAAGAAGTTACTGTCAAAGAAGCAAAAAAGATACTTGAACAAGAGGCAAGTCAAGAATTGCTTGATGAAGAGTCTTTAAAATCACTGGCACTTGAAAAAGTTGAAAAGGGTGGGATAGTCTTTTTAGATGAGATTGACAAGGTCGCAGTAGCATCAAAGGCACAAGGCAGACAAGATCCAAGCAAAGAGGGAGTACAGCGTGACTTGCTCCCTATTGTAGAAGGTTCTGCTGTACAGACTAAACTAGGGTTTGTCAATACAGACCATATACTCTTTATAGCAGCAGGTGCATTTCATGTTTCAAAACCCAGTGATTTGATGCCAGAACTTCAAGGACGTTTTCCCTTACGAGTAGAGTTGGATTCTTTAACCGAAGAAGC
>JALWME010000205.1 GCA_027083995.1 Sulfurovum sp. | reverse complement strand
CATTGCCAAATAACATCGTAGAACAAGAAGTAGATGCCAAAGTAAATGCTTTGGCACAAAAGATGGATGAAAAAGAGCTTGAGACATACAAAACAGATATCAAAAAACTTGATGAACTAAGAGCCTCTGTAAGAGATGAAGCCAAAGATTCTGTAAAGGCAACATTTATTGTAGATGCATTGGCAAAAGAAGAAGGTATTACAGTAGAGGACAATGAAGTATCCCAAGCACTCTACTATGAAGCAATGATGTCAGGACAAAATGCAGAAGAGGTGATGAAGTATTATCAAGATAACAATCTGCTCCCTGCTGTGAAAATGGGTATGATCGAAGATAAACTCTTTGGTAAATTATTAGATTTAAACAAATAATATTGTATAAGTTAGCAGGTAGCAACCGGCAGTGAACAGTTGTTGTTTGTTAACTATTTTAATGTATATTTGAGCAGATTTAAAATCTGTTCAAATATATTAACTAAAGGTATAAAATGAGTTATATTCCGTACGTTGTAGAGCAAACAGGCAGAGGAGAGAGATCTTACGATATCTATTCGCGTCTTTTAAAAGACCGTATTATTATGTTAAGTGGTGAGGTCAACGATCAGGTAGCATCTACTATTGTTGCACAGTTGCTTTTTCTTGAAGCACAAGATCCGGATAAAGATATCTATTTTTACATCAACTCTCCAGGGGGTGTGATTACTTCTGGGTTGAGTATGTTTGATACGATGAACTACATCAAGCCAGACATTGTAACTATCTGTATGGGACAAGCTGCATCTATGGGAGCCTTTTTACTCGCATGTGGAACACCAGGTAAGCGGTATGCCCTGCCTAATGCACGTATTATGATACACCAGCCTTCTGGTGGTGCACAAGGGCAATCTACAGATATTCAGATTCAAGCTCAAGAGATACAACGTCTTAAAGATACGCTCAACCAAATATTGGCAGAAAAAACAGGTAAAAAAGCAAAGCAGATAGAAAAAGACACTGAGCGTGACAACTTTATGTCTTCCAAAGAAGCTTTGGAATACGGACTGATAGATAAAGTTCTTACAAAGAGTTTTGCTTAGATAGGAGTTTTAATGGTTAGAGAGGTTTTGATATATCCAGACAAAAGGTTAAAGCTCATCTCTGAAGAGGTTACATCTTTTGATGGTGCATTGCATGATCTGCTAGATGACCTCTATGATACAATGCGTGCCAAAAATGGCGTAGGACTAGCAGCCATTCAAGTGGGTGTTGCCAAACGTGCACTTATTATCAATATACCTTTAGAAGCAGAAGACGGAGAACACGACCAGCCCAAAGAAAACACTTTAGAGATAATAAATCCTGTTATTGTAGAAAAAGATGGTACTGAAGTCTTTCAAGAGGGGTGTCTGTCTATCCCTGGCGTCTACGAAGATGTGGAGCGTGCCAAACATGTAAAAGTTGAATATTATGACAGAGAAGGCAACAAACAAACTATAGAGAATGATGATTTTCTAGCCATTGCTATACAGCATGAGATGGATCACCTTGAAGGGAAAGTTTTTATAGAAAGACTCTCTTTTCTAAAACGTAAAAAATTTGAAAAAGAGTGGAAAAAGCGTGACAAAAAGTAAAGAGATACTCTAGGTATACTTTTCATGCAGCTGCATAATCTGCCTCTACACCCCTTGTAGCATCATCGCATCTGCTACACGCTTAAAACCCAATATATTTGCACCTGAGACAAGATCCATATTGAGACTGTAGGTGTCACATGTTTTTTTGATATTTGTATAAATACCTGACATAATCTCTTGTAGACGCTTGTCTACCTGTTCAAATGATAAGTAGTCAAGGGAAGAGTTTTGACTCATTTCCAAAACAGATATAGCTACCCCGCCAGCATTTGCTGCTTTTGCAGGTGCAAAAATAATAGCATTGTTCTGGAAGATATCTATTGCTTCGGGAGAGGTAGGCATATTGGCACCTTCTGCAATAATTTTGACATCATTGTCTATGAGTTTTTGTGCACAGGTAGAACCAAGTTCATTTTGTGTGGCACAAGGAAAGGCGGCATAACATGGTATGTCCCATACATAAGAACTACCTCCTACATAATTTTCTTTGCTTACATAAATAGCATGTTTTCTCTCTTTGACATAGTATTCTAAAGAAGCACGTTTTTCCAGTTTTATTTTTTTAAGTAGTGCAAGGTCAATGCCGTTACTATCATATATAGCTCCTCGTGAATCTGAACATGTAACAGGTACTGCACCCATATCGTAAAGTTTTTCTATCGCATGAATGGCAACATTACCAGAACCGGAAATGGTACAAATCTTACCCTTTAGGGTGTCGCCATGATCCTCTAAGAGCGTTTGTGTAAAATAGATTAGCCCGTAGCCCGTTGCTTCTGTGCGTACCAGACTTCCGCCAAGCGAAAGTGGTTTAGAGGTAATGATACTGTCATAAGAGTTGGTAAGCCTCTTGTATTGACCAAAAAGATAACCCACCTCTCTAGAACTTACCCCTATGTCACCTCCTAGTATATCAATATCCTCACCTATACTGTTATAAAAGGCAGTCATAAATGCTTGGCAAAATTTCATGATTTCCTTGTCGCTTTTACCTTTGGGGTTAAAGTCCGCACCTCCTTTGGCACCCCCTATATGAAGACCAGTAATAGCAT
>JALWME010000204.1 GCA_027083995.1 Sulfurovum sp. | reverse complement strand
TCAGCCTCTATACCTTTTTCTTCTAGTAGTGCTACTGCATTTCTTGATTTGCTGCATCTTGGGTTATGCCATATGATTACATTTGCCATTATATTTTCCTTTGTTATGTAATTTGACTATTTTTTCATCTACACCTGTAATAAATGATATGTCTTTACCATCATAATCTATATTTGAAAGTAAATACCGTATGGCATTGAGTCTGGCTCTTTTTTTATCATCTGCATCAAGTTCACACCAGGGGGCATGCTTGGTGCCAGAGATATCAAACATTTTGTCTCTGAGTACTTCATATTCCTCATACTTCTCCATAGACTTGTAGTCAAGCTCTGAAAGTTTCCAACTCTTTAGTGGGTCTCTTTCTCTGTCTTTTATGCGGTTTTGTTGCGTCTCTTTGGAAATATTGAGATAAAATTTAAAAAAGAGCATTCCATCATCCGCTAGCATCTCTTCTACACCATTGACTTGTCGATAAAAGTGATCATGTTGACTTTGCGTACAAAATCCAAAGATTTGTTCAATACCAGCCCTGTTGTACCAACTTCTGTCAAAAAAAACTATCTCCCTAGCATTAGGTATCTGCTTTAGATGGCGTTGGAAATACCACTGCCCCAGCTCTTTTGAATTTGGCTTAGGAAGTGCTACTGAACGTGCTTCCCTGGGGTTTAGATATGCATTAAACTCTTTAATACTAGAACTCTTCCCTGCTGTGTCCATCCCTTCAAAAATGACCAATAAACGCTTATCATTATCGATAACCCATTTTTGCAATTTCACTAGTTCATGCTGTAAGTTAAGTGACTCCCTATCATAAAACTTACGTTCTATCTTCCCAGATTTTTTAAATACTTTAGAAGATTTCTCTTTGTACTCTGCCAACTCTTTGGTATATATTATCTTTTGATTATGCATTATCATCACTTTTGGCTATTTTTTCTCTTTTTATATTTTGCATATGACGCTCTTCACTCTCTAGCTTCATTAGCAAGCGTGCATTATTGGTACGATACTTGGCATTTTCTTCTAAAGTTGTATCAAAACGTTCTTGTAGGTTTTTATGTTCTTTGGTTAATGTTTTATACATCTCTTCTTTGGATTCAAGCTTCGCTTTTATCTGGCTCAACTCTTTTTCATTTTCATTAAAATTACTCTGTAATAACATGTAGCTCTCATTGGTAGTTTTCAGTGTTGTTTTAATCTCAGAAAACTGAGCAAGTTCTTGTTCATTTTTTGCATCTTTTATCTTGTATACCTGTAACTCTTTCTCGATTTTACCAATGTATTGTGCTTTTTCTTTATTGTCTATCTGAATATTCCTAAATCTATCTTTGTAGATTTTTATACGCATTGCAGATACGACAACTACAAGTACAATAGCCAGCAATACAGCAATAGCCACACCCCCTATAAGCATTAACGTAGAATCATTTTGTATGGTTGAGAGTGTCTCTTGTATCTCTATGCTCTGCATTCTATCCTCTTATCCTATCATAGTCTCTAGGGATGCCACAAACCATACTTTTTTTACTTAAGCTACCTTTGCCATATTTTACTTTTTGAAAGACGATTTGTACCTTATTGTCTAAGTCATCAAAATAGGCAATGCTGTGTAGACGCTGTTTCGCATCTACTTGTATGGTGTAGCTTTTGTTTTCATGCTTTGCTACATAAATATTTTTACTATGAGGTTTTGCCTTTTTTACAATCTTAGCAAAGTTGAATCCTTTGTCAATAATATAGCTAGAGACCTGTTCCAGGTCATGATCTACCACTGTCAGTTCACGTCCGTTGGTGCAGACTTCTTTTTTGGTAGGTTTAAGGTACGACCACTTTAGTAATCTCTTATTTGAAAAGCGTACTTTACCATTATAGTTGATAGTTTTTTTCTTTGTGTTGGTTATCTTTTGTGTAAAGTTTGCTGTAAAGTTTTCAGGCAGCACAATGGGACTAGCATACATATACAACCCCAAAGTTAAAATCAATAATAATATTCGCATTTTATTTCCTTTAGATGATAGTAAAAATATACCAAAATCTCACTTGGTATGGGGTTAGTATGACTTAAAATTGTGGAATATTGGTGGGGCATAAAAGTGTACAAAAAAAACAAAAGATATCTTAATTATTACTCAAAGATATCAAGCATAGAGTTACCCGTATCCAATACATCAAAAACAGAAGGTTTTCTCTCATCTTTATCATCAAAAACATTAAACACCGAATCATCAAACATATCAAACATATTATTATAGATTTTGGAACTCTTATACATCACACCAGACATAAACTCTGTAGATTCTCCTGTATTTTTAAATCCTCTATAAAAGCCTGTACCTGTCTCTTTGATATCTCCAAGTAGTGTATCACCCAATACTGTCGAGCCAAATACTTTTTTCTGTTTTTTCCTATTCAGACCAAATACAGAAGGCAGCCCCCATGTTTCTCCTTTTTCAAGCTCTATTAGGTCTGCCATCTCTCCCATAATACCCCCATCAAAGAGTGAATTATCTTGTTTCACTTTTTTTAATCCTGTCACTTCTTTCATAGCTGTTACTGTATCATCGAGAAGTGAACTTTTCTTTTTTTCATCTTTGATACCTATGGTTTTTTTAACTCCACTTAGCATCTCATCGAGCATAGAGTTGTCTTTTGAATATTTCTCCCCATCAGAC
>JALWME010000203.1 GCA_027083995.1 Sulfurovum sp. | reverse complement strand
GTCACCACTCCTGCACTTGAGAGCAATACAAGACAAGGTGTACTTAGCAATGTAGATACTTTACCACCAAAAGAGTGTCCCATAGCAATCGTGGCTGTCACTCCAAGTGCCTCTAAAAAAAGCTGTATTATCTGTGCATAATCTTGGGTTGTGAGTACCATCTCATTGTTTGATTTGCCAAAGCCTGGCATATCAAGGTAGATGTGTTTGTATTGTGGAAGTGTCTTTCCAAAAGCCTGTTTCATTATCTCTTTGTTTGACCCCCAGCCATGAAGGACAAGTAGCACTTCTTCTTGTGCAGGATTGATCAATGTATAAGAGAGGTTAAATATATGATTTTTATAGGTTACTTCTTTAGATGCCATCACACCCTCTTAAAATTAAGCTTTTGTGACTTATCGTATCCGTAGACATCAGAGAAAAATTTTAAAGTACCTGTTTCATCTACATATGCTGTCAAATAGGCAGTATGTACTTGTAGTTTTTTATTTAATACAAGATGCTTCGTTTTCATAGACTTATACCAGCTTTCTACCGTAGGCAGTGCCTTGGATGTGTAGTTTTTTGTGATATGGTTTAGCAATGCTTTTGGTTTACCAAGTCTTATACATCCATGAGAAAATGTTCTATTCTTTCTCTTAAAAAGCGACTTTGACTGCGTATCATGCATATACACAGCATGCCTGTTAGGAAAAATGAACTTCACACGACCTAGTCCATTTTTAAGTGATGGAACCTGTACAAGCTTATAAGGGATATATCCTTTACCATCCTTAGGATACTTGGACCAGTCTACTGATGCAGGGTTTACTTTTGGCGAACGTAAATCATACGACTCTTTGTGCAACTCCATACCTTTGGCTCTCACCCATCCTGGATTTCTTTTGATTTTAGGGATATATGACTTTCTCATGATAGAATCAGGGACATTCCACTGTGGGTTTATCTCCACATATTTAAGACGCTCAGAAAAAATAGGCGTCTGCATGTTTGATTTCCCTACGATGACCGCAAAATTCATAGCCGTTTTTCCATTTTCAATAACACGCACTTTAAACTCAGGCACATTGATAAGAGCATAGTGTGTACCCAACTCTTTTTTCATCAATTTAGTTCTCTCAATGTTTAAACGAATCTTTTTAAGTTGATCTTTCGTAAGATTCATATCTGAATGATTTAATGTATTGTATTTTTCTATAAGTGCTTTAAACTGTGGTGTTTTAGGTGCATATGGCTCTAGTATTTGTTTTATGCTCTGCCCTGCTCTTAGCTTCATCAATATAGCTTCTTTGTCTATTTTTTCTTGATATGTGGCAAAGTATGTATCTATCTCATTTGCTCTCTTTGCACGTTGCGATGCTTTAAAAGACTTAAGGTCTATACAGCCATTTTCAAGATTGCGTGCATAGTCTACTAACAGTTTAGACATTAGTTGTGAATTTCTATTTTCTATGACTTTATTTGCAAGAGCCTGCTTATTACAAATAGACATATAGGTGTCTTTTTTCAGTATTTCTATAAATTCACTCTTTTGTGATGACTTCCAGCCCTCTTTGTCAGGTCCGAGTAAATCACCACAACCACTTAACAGCACAGCAAATACAAACCCTATTAAAATTTTTATCTTCATTTTACAATCCCTTTAAGATGTTTATAAACCGTATATGCACTTGAAAATGCCCACTGAAAGTTATAACCTCCCAGTTGTCCTGTCACATCAAGTACTTCTCCCATAAAATATAAGCCTTCTACTTTTTTACTCATCATCGTCTTAGCATCCACTTCCTCTGTACACACACCACCCTTGGTAACTTCTGCTTTTGAATAGCCAAAAGTCCCTGCTGGTGCAAAAATATAATGATTTAACAGTTGAAGTTTCTCTAATTCTTTTTGAGTAACTCTCATAAAGGGTTTATCTTCAAGTTCTAATTGTACCAAAAACGCCTTAGTGATGCGTTTGGGCAAAGGTAGCAGAGAAGATATCTGTTTTTTGGCTCCGCTTATACTCTTCCATGAAAAGTGAGGTAAAAAATCTATCTCTATTGTTCCCCTGTTCCAGTAAAGAGAGGCATCAAGTACAGCAGGACCGGAAAGTCCTTTGTGTGTAAACAGCAAAGCACCTTCACTGACTGTTGTACCTACAGTAATCTTGACCTCACAGGAAGCACCACTGAGTGTCTTAAAAAAAAACTGTTCTTTTTGCACCGTAAAGCCAACTAACGCAGGTGCTGTTTTGGTGATACTGTGTCCAAAAGACTTAGCAATATCATACCCTATCCTGCTTGCTCCTATTTTAGGAAAGCTCAGTCCACCAGAAGCTACAACTACATATTTGGCTGTAAGTGTACGCTTGGTAGTAGTAACACTAAAGTGTCTATCTCTTTTCTCCACCGAAATAACACTCTCCCCCAACAGTACTTTTTGTTTTTTGACTTCTTTGCTAAAAATATCTACCAACTCTTTGGCTGAATGTGCACAAAAATAGTGTCTATTTTTACGCAGGACAGGAAAGAGTCTTTTTCGAGCCAACCATGCTATGAGAGAGTTTTGTGAAAATAGTTTTAACGAAGGTGCCACAAAGGCAGCATCCCCCAAAAAGTATTCTGTACCCATTTGTGTGTTGGTTATATTGCACTTGCCGCCACCAGAGATAAGTATTTTTGCTGCTATCTTAGCATTT
>JALWME010000202.1 GCA_027083995.1 Sulfurovum sp. | reverse complement strand
GTAATGATGGCTTCGACTAAAAAAAGATACTCGCCATACACTTGCCCAGAAAGAACAGCACCTACAGAACCTCCCAATCCAAACGCTATACCTAAAAAAAACTGTTGTGCAAGCTTTTTTTGTGTATAGAGTCCAAAAACATAAGTGATGGCAGCTGTGTGGTAAAGAGCAAAACTAATGGCATGGAGTGACTGCGAGGCAAAAGTAATCCCAATGGAATCAGGATACAAGTAGAGTAAAAGCCAGCGAAAAGCAGTGACAAGTGTGGCAAAAAGTAATATATTGAGTAGGTTCTTTTGTAAAAGTGGTCCCTGGAAGTAGAGCATAAAGATTTCACATATCACCCCAAAACTCCACATCCATGATGTCATCTCCAAAGAGATGCCATGAGAGGTTTCGTAGATAGTAAAGAAGTTATAAAAACCACCAAATCCTACCTGCATAAGAAATATGGAGAGCCAAAAAGCCCAGTATCTGCTTAAAGAAAAAGAGGCATCATCTTGTGCTGATGTATGGAAACCTTTATCATAGTGTGCAAGAAATGCACCAAAGAGCAGTGTGAGCAATGCCATAGCACTAAGATAATACAACGCTTCATGAGATGATGAAAGTATCTTACCCAGCCATAAAGCAATACCTATAAAGCCAAGTGAACCCCAAAGACGTACCTTGCCGTAGTGGTTTTTTGAGAGTGCACCTAAGGCAATGGTCTCTACGTAAGGGAGGGACACCCCCATGGCTGCACCAAAGAGAAGGTTGGCAAAGAGATAGAGCCAAAAATCTTGTATCGTACTTAAAAAAATGAGTGTACCTACAAAAGTAAGTATGAGTGCAAGTAGATAGACCTTAGGTGTAAGCATCACCCAATGGCGAAATACAAAAGGGAGCAAAAAACGCATAAAAGGAGCAGCTGCGTAGATGATACCTACTTCAAATGTACTGTATCCAAGTTCTAAAAGTACTTTGGGCATAAAGATAACATAGATACCCACAAGTGCAAAATAAAAGAAATAATATGCCCCCAAAAGAGTGGAAAAAGGCGAGAGCAAGGAGGCTTTTGTATTCATTTCTTGTAGACAACAGCAGTAGCACTTAGAAGATCATGCAGTGTTTTAGAGTCTTTTCTGAAAAACATAAGTATCCATGCAAAAGTAAAGAGTGAAAGTATGGCAGAGAGGTTTCTAAAAATAATGATAAACAGATTGGGCTTTTTCTGGGTATGTTCATCTATAAGCATAATATCGTATGCTCTGTATCCAGGTGTCTGTCCTGTAAAGTAAAAGAAGAGTGTTTGTATGATGATAAGAGGATAGAGTATATAAAGCCATCCTTCCAATTTGTTAGCAGCAAAGTCTTCTCTACCATCCATAACCAAGTAAAATACGACATACATGATAGGCATTACAAGCATAAAAGCATCGGTTAAAAATGCTTTGATTTTACTGCCTGCCGTGGCATAGATGGGAGGATGCTTTTTTTTGGGTTTTTCTTGATGGAGAGACTCTTTTGTTTTGCCTTGTTTGACATCTCTAAATCTTTGTTTTGCCATTAAAAGTCCCATACCACAGCTACATATGCACCTGAAAAATCCATGTTTGACTTTAGTCCTGTTGCTAAGTCATCACTATTGAGATGAAATATTTTATATCCTGCTTCTAGACCAAGCCCCATAGCAAATGAATAGCGTGTAGAGAGTTCATAGTCATAAAAAGTAGCACCACTGTAACTAACAGCATTGGCCTCAATCTGCAAAGAGAGGTCTGTAGTAGGGATAGTAAAGCGAGCTTTTGCATAGACCATTGGTGTCCATGCAGAAAAATCTACCTTTTCTTGTAAGGCAAGTGTATGAATGTTGATATTTCCGTTCATATATCGAGCAGTAAGACCGACATCTACTTCAGCCCAATTATCCAATATTTCATAGTAGAGGGTAAGGTCAGCTATTTGTAAAGACAAATCACTTTTCACATCACCAGAAAAATTCACAATGTTACCCCAGGAAAAGAGTGTGGCTGTTCCTGTACCGTCATGCGAAAGTTTGGTCAGCCCTAGCTTGACATTGGGCATAAAAGGAAAAGGATGCTCTATGTATGCTTTTAAAACCACATCTTGGGCAGTACTCCAGCCTAGAGTATCTTCAAGATCTGTTGAGGTTGCTTTGGCTGTATCAGATAGAGCATATGAAGCACTTCCATTTGGTATATGATTGTATATTCCCAAAGAGATTTCTCCTCCTATGATGTCTGCATAAATAGAGCTTAAAGAAAGTAGTAGAAACAGGATAATTTTTTTCATATTAGTTAAGTCCTTGAGTCATGGTAAAAATAGGCAGCATCATAGCTGCGATAATCACACCTACAAACCCTCCAATAAAGAGCATCATAAATGGATTAAGCAGGCTTAGTAGGATATTTAGTTTATCATCATTTTCTTCAGCATACAAAGCAGAAGTATTGCTTAGTACTTCTGCAACTTCTGAGGACTCTTCTCCAAGAGCAAGCGTTTGCATGAAGTTTCGTTTGAGCTTTACCCCTTTAGAGAGTGCCAAAGAGTTGGAAAGCTTGTTCCCTTCTATCACTTTGACCGAAGCTTTGTCAAAAAGGTCTTTAAGCCTGAAGTTTCCAAAGGTGGCTTTGGCTAGCTGTACAGCTTGGGCATAGGCTACTCCAGAGCTTAGCAT
>JALWME010000201.1 GCA_027083995.1 Sulfurovum sp. | reverse complement strand
AGGTACTATCACTTAAAAAATTGGTTCGTTTGGTCTGTGAGGCTTCTGCTTTCAAACTAAATATCAAAGCACTTGCAGAAAAAATGGGTATTAAAGATTACCATACACTTTACCGATATATGGAGTATCTGCATAGAGGACGTATTTTGAGTTTGATACGAGCAAAAAGTAGAGGTGACAGCATCTTTGTAAAGCCACAAAAACTTTATCTTGCCAATACAAACCTACATCATGCCTATTGCAATAATGTAGAAGTAGGTACACTTAGAGAAGTATTTTTTATGTCCATGCTAGGCAAAGAGACTATAGAGGTAGCAAACAAAGGAGACTTTATAATAGATGGCAAGTATATCGTAGAGATAGGTGGCAAAAACAAGAGCTTTAAACAAATAAAAGATATAGAGGACTCTTATGTAATAGCAGATGATATTGAAATTGGTTTTGGAAATAAAATACCGCTATGGTTATTTGGATTTTTGTATTAAAAACAGTGTGTTTGTGCATCAGGTAAAGATGCGCTAACACCCATGCCTTTACATTACTTTATTTAAACAAGTCTGCCAATGCCGAAGTATCTGTAGTCTTGGCTACTTCTGGTTCAGATGAGTCTACTTGTCTCTCTGTGACACCCTCTACTTCATTGAGCTCTATGGTGTAGCCTGTAAGCATAGAGGCCAGACGAATGTTAATACCAGATTTACCAATGGCTTTTGCTTTTTGGTCACCTGTGATATTTACAATGGCTTTTTTCTCGTCAGCATCTACCTTGATGCTTTGAGATATAGCTGGGCTTAAGGCACGTGTGATAAAGACTTCAGGAATAGGCGAGTACTCAATACAATCTATGTTTTCACCATCAAGTTCTTGGCTTACTGCATTGATACGTACCCCTTTTACACCTACTGCAGCACCGATAGGGTCTATGTTCATTTGTTCAGTTTTAAGGGCTATCTTGGCTCTCTCTCCAGGAATACGTGCTGCATTCACAATCTCTACTGCACCATCATCTATCTCTGGTACTTCTAGTGCCATGAGTGCTTCTAAAAACTTAGGTGATGTTCTGGTAAGTTCCAAAAATAGTCCATACTCAGGATCAACAGAGACAAAACGAAGTAATGCCCGAATACTGTCTCCTCTTTTAAATTTTTCTCCTTTAATACGGTTACGTTGACTCATCACACCTTTAAGTTCCCCTATCTCTACATGGGTATTGTCATCTGCATCGACACGGTTGACAGTACCTAACATAACTGTACCAACTTTTTCTCTATATTTTTCAAACAAGTCCTGCTCTATACGTCGTTGTACGTGATACTCAAGCTCTCTAAAGAGGTTTGCAGAAGCGGTACGACCATGCTCTTCTAAAATAAATTCTTCTGTAAGTTTATCGCCTACTTCTAAAGAGTCGTCAAACTCTGCTTTGGCATCACTAAGAGATATATAGCCATCTGACTCTATAGTCTCTATATTCGGCTCTTTGCCTACTTCTACAAAAAGTTTTTCATCACCATCTTTTACAACAGTGATGATTTTATTGACACTATATGTTTTTGTATCATTATCTATGAGTATTTCAAATTCAGAGGTAAAAGTAGTCAGTTTTTTAGCTGTATTTGTAAGTGCAGAGGTAAATGCCTCCAAGGCATGCTCTTTTGAGATATTTTTTTCGTGTGCAATAGCTTCTATAATATCTAATATTTTTTCCATTTTTTATCCTGCTGTAATCATTTTTTTTGAATTCATTTTCAAATATACCGCTACAAGAGGTAACATAAACAGTGTCAATAACGTCTTGGGAGGGCTTTTTCGAAGTAGAGAATTATATCTAATCAAACCTTTACTGAAAATAAAGTATACTCCAAGTAATTACAATAAAAACCAAGGGATTATAGAATGAAATTAAAACTAGCTAGAACAACACTCAAGGCAAAACCAAAGTCTATTGAGTTGAAAAAACTGGAAGAAGAGCTAGCAAATAAATCTATATTTTATTTTGACAAAGACAATTCACATAAAGAACTCAAAGAGATGATAGAGCATTTTGAAGAAAAAGGTTTTTCAGTTTATATGCGTGAAGTCAAATATGGACTAGATGAAAATGAATATATTTATGAAGTACATATTATAGCATAAGTTGTGTGATTGAAAAAACTATTTATTGAGACCTTGGGTTGTGCGATGAATGTTCGTGATAGTGAACATATGATTGCAGAACTTAATAAAGACGAACCCTACGAACTTACAGACGAACTTTCCCTGGCTGATCTTATTATTATTAACACATGTTCTGTACGTGAAAAGCCTGTTGCAAAACTATTTTCAGAGATAGGCGTATTTAACAAACATAAAAAAGAGGGTGCCAAAATAGGTGTAGCAGGCTGTACAGCTTCCCATCTTGGAAAAGAGATTATCAAACGAGCACCTGCAGTTGATTTTGTGCTAGGTGCCAGAAATGTCTCTAAAATCACTGAGGTGATAGGCAAAAAACATGCGGTAGAAATAGACACAGATTTTGATGAGAGTACCTATGACTTTGGAGAGTATAGAAGTAATCCGTTTAAAGCGATGGTCAATATCTCTATTGGGTGTGACAAGTCATGTACTTTTTGTATAGTACCTGCTACACGTGGAGACGAAATTTCTATTCCTTCTAATCTTATAGTCCAAGAGATAACCAAAGCTG
>JALWME010000200.1 GCA_027083995.1 Sulfurovum sp. | reverse complement strand
GCCAGTAACCAAAGTGCCATCATAATGAGGATACCAAAGGGTTTAAAGCCAGAGAGGATATCATCTACATTTGAGATGTAGTGTATGAAATGGTGCCCAGATGGGTTCCATGTACCAAGGGCAAGAGCCATGGAGAGTGCAAGTGTTACCCACCATGCAAGATGGGTAACTTTTTTACCAGATTTTGTTGTGGATGAAGAGGTTAATATATCAGGTATCATAAATTTTCCTTGAGTTGTTTTGGGAATTATAGCAAAAAAATTACGCTATAATGTCAAAAAATGTGAGTGCATCACAGAATTTAAAATGAAACGGAATAACGCATGTTAAAAAACACAGAAAAATCAAAAAATGTAACTATCAACATTGGTGAGATGAATACCCTTGAAGTCATAAGAGATACCGATTATGGATACTTTTTAGAAGCGAAAGATGAAAATGAAATACTGCTCCCCAACGTCTATGTCATGGAAGATGAAATGCCTATGGGTTCACTCATAGATGTATTTGTATACACAGACAGTGAAGATAGACCTGTAGCTACAACGAAAATGCCTTATGCAAAACTTGGTGAATATGGCTATTTTACTGTGGTGGATTATAAACAATATGGTGCCTTTGTGAACTGGGGGTTACCTAAAGATTTATTTGTCCCTTTGTCACAACAAAAAGAGCATTTTACTATTGGTAACAAGTACTTGTTACGTGTCTGTCTAGATGAACAGACAGGCAGACTCTTTGCCACACAAAAAATAGGTAAGTACTTTAACCGTGATATGAAAGGCTTGTATCAAAATAAGATACTCGAAGCCATAGTATTGGCTAAAACACCACTAGGATTTAAAGTAGTAGCAGACAACCAATACGAGGGGATGCTTTTTTCCAATGAGATTTTTGAAGAGTTGCGTGTGGGTGACAAGAAAAAAGTCTATATTAAAAATGTAAGAAAAGACTTCAAACTTGATCTCTCACTCCAACCCATAGGCAAACAAGCCAAGATAAGTGAAGCAGAAGGCACAATACTGCAACTACTTAAAGAAGCAGATGGTGAGTTGGCATTTACGTATAAAAGTGATGCTGAAGAGATCAAAAAAGTCTTTGGTATGAGCAAGAAAAATTTTAAACGTACTTTAACAGAGTTAATAGGGGCAAAACAAATTGAGTTACTAGATACATCTGTTAAACTTTTATAAACCTTTTTCGCTATACTAAACTTACAAAATTATTAAAGGAAAGAAATATGGATTTAATGGATTTATTGAAAGTAGGTGGGTCGTTGATACAGGGAAATAGTGATGATGCTACAACAGGATTGGATGTAGGTGATATTGCAGGGGCTTTGGGTGGTTTGCTTGGCAACTCTGAAGGTGGTCTTGATCTTGGATCTTTAGTAAGTGGACTTGGTGAAAATGGATTAGGTGAAATCGTAGGTTCATGGTTGGGTAATGGTGAAAATGCTTCTATCTCTCCAGATCAAGTAACAGATTTACTCGGTTCAGACAAAATCTCTGAATTTGCTTCATCTTTGGGAATCTCTTTAGACTCTGCTAAAGGTGCATTGGCAGATGCCTTACCACAAGTAGTAGACCAGGCAACATCGGGTGAAAACTCAATGGTGGAAGATATGCTTGCTCAAGTAGGCGGGGCCTCTGGTGCTATGGATATGCTTGGAAAAATGTTTAGATAGATAGTTAGGGAAGAGGATTTAAATCGTTGACTTTTTTATGTGGGCTTTAACCCACATAATCTTTATGCTACACATGCTTTTTATCTGTAAAAAATTTCCCTACCATGATAGTCAAGCCTATCAATATAAATACAGTAGAAAGACCCAGTGCATCACCCGAACTGGCTGCAACAGCAGGTTCCATAGATGACTCCACAGGTGAAATATCCCCTCCTGCATATATTATTGAAGAAAGTGTTGTCAAAATAGCCGATAACTTAAACATTGTCTTTTTCATAGTTTTCCTTTTTTATTGATTGGAGCATAGTTTGCTCGATATTGAGTATATCTAAAATATCAATTAGATGTCAATTTGAGATTGTTTGGGTTTGGTGGGGTTTATATTTGATACAATAAGACAATGAACAACGAGGATATGTATGCGATATTTAATCTTATTTTTGCCATTATTGCTTATTTCCAAGCCATTTAAAATAGCTACTTACAATGTAGAAAATCTTTTTGATGCCAGCTTCCAGGGTACAGAGTACGAAGAGTATGTTCCTGGCAAACACAACTGGAACAAGCGCATGGTAGAGATAAAGCTTAATCATGTAGCAGAGGTGATTTGTGATTTGGACGCAGATATTTTGGGTTTGCAAGAGATAGAAAACAAGCATATATTTAAACAGCTCATTGTAAAACTTGAAAAAGTAGGTTGTGGCTATGCTTATAGTGCCATTAGCAGTAAAAAAGGGGCAGCTATACAAGTAGCACTACTCTCACGCTATCCTTTGCAACATAAAAAAGATATACAAGTAAGCTACGCACCCAAAGTAAGAAATATATTGGAAGTAGATGTATCTGTGGGGAGCAATGTACTTACTCTTTTTGTAAATCATTGGAAATCCAAAGCCTATAAAGGTTATGAGAGTAAACGCATCCAGTATGCCAAAGCACTTCAGGCACGTATAGCTAAATTGTCCCCGAGCAAAGAGTACATTATACTTGGAGATTTCAACTCTGATTACAATGCTTAT
>JALWME010000199.1 GCA_027083995.1 Sulfurovum sp. | reverse complement strand
ATAGGTTATGTACCTCAAAATACCAATGTAAACACTCACTTCCCCATCAAAGTCATAGAAGTAGTAATGATGGGACATGTTGAGGGTAAACGCCCTCTCTTTGGCTATGGCAAACATGAAGTACTCTGTGCCATGGGAGCCTTGGCACAAGTGGGCATGGCAGACTTTGCACAGACAAAGATAGGCTCTCTATCAGGAGGACAACGCCAACGTGTCATGATAGCACGCGCCTTATGTGCCCACCCTCAAATTCTTATATTAGATGAACCAACGTCAAGCATAGACATCACAGGACAACGTGAAATTTATGAACTGCTCAAGGTACTCAATAAAGATATCACTGTCATCGTTGTGAGTCATGACATCTCAGTTATTTTAGAGTATGCCAACAAAGCTGCCCATGTCAATAAAAATCTCTCCTTTCATGATATCTCAGATAAGCAGTCTACTTTCCATACCCATGGACATGACGGACATTTCTGTGAGATAGAACTGCTTCAAATGTTAGGAAGTGAGAGTTGCAATACCTGTGAAGAAGAACCTAGGTGGAGGTCAAAACCATGATAGAGGCATTAGAGTTTGACTTTATGCAACACGCCCTGCTCGCAGGCATACTTGTTAGTTTTGCTGCAGGTATCATCGGTTCTCTTATTGTGGTAAACCGTATGGTATTTCTTGCAGGTGGTATTGCACATACCTCTTATGGTGGCATCGGACTTGCTGTCTACTTTGGTCTCCCTATTTTTCTAGGTGCATCCCTCTTTGCAGTAGGTGCTGCCCTACTCATAGCAGCACTTACACTTAAAAAACGCCACCGAATGGACACATTTATAGGACTAATTTGGGCTGTAGGTATGGCTATAGGTGTCATCTTTGTAGACCTCACACCTGGGTACAATGTAGACCTCATGTCTTACCTCTTTGGGTCTATTTTGGCTGTAAGCAGTGAAGACTTATACTTTATGGGTGCTTTACTTGCACTCATTCTCTTAGTTGTAACACTTGGGTACCGTGATATCTTGGCAGTTTCGTATGATTCAGAGTATGCAGGACTCCGTGGGGTAAATGTACGTTTCTTTTATACCCTTATACTTATACTCTCAGCACTTACCGTAGTCATAGCCATCAAAGTAGTAGGACTTATCTTAGTCATAGCTATGCTTACTATACCAGTATATATCGCAGAAAAACTCTCAAGCTCTTTTTTTTCTATGATGTTCCTCTCAGGAGCCATCGCTACACTCTTTACACTTGCAGGATTATGGCTCTCCTATACCTATAACTTGACATCTGGTGCCTCTATCATCATTGTCTCTGCACTCTGTTTGGGGACCTTTCTGCTCATCTATCGTGGAAAATGATATAATCAACAAAAAGGATTACAATGAAAAGCATACTCTTTTTATTCTCTGTTGCTTTTATGCTCGCTGGTTGCTACTCAGGTGTTGGTCTAGGTGTTGGTACTTCCATAGGTAACCATGGTGGTGTAGGTAGCAACGTACATGTAGGCAGTGACGGACAAATCCATGGTTCAGTAGGTGTTGGTGTAGGCGGACGACTCTAACTATGTAAAACTTTTCTAGAAGTAATGCTTTTATTGGCATATGTATTAGGCTATGGTATTTTTTATGCTACAATTCTCTATCTAACCGAAGGAGATTTATGAAAAAAGTCCTCATCCTTTGTACAGGTAATTCATGTAGAAGTATTATCGCAGAGGCTATCATCAATGCCAAGCTTGATGGCATTGATGCTGACAGCTCTGGAGTAAAAGCATCTGGTGGAGTCAACCCAAATGCTGAAAAAATACTCAAAGAAAAAGGTATATGGAAAAAGACATATCACTCTAAAGTGTTAGATGAAGTCATGGACAATGCGTATGACCTCATAATCACAGTTTGTGACCATGCCAATGAAACCTGCCCTGTGTTCCCCAAACCTACACCCAAAATTCATGTAGGCTTTGAAGATCCAGATGGCAAGGGGTATGAGGCATTTGAAGAGACATACAAAGAGATAGAAGAGGTACTTTTACCACAAGTACTCAATGTATTAAAATAAAAGGAAACCCTATGAATAAGAACGTATTTAAAACAGGCGAAGGTGTGAAAATAGCATTTACAGGTGCTGTAGAGAAACAAAACATCGTTAAAATGGTAGAAAACTGTGCTACAGGACAGTGTGAGTGTATGTCAGATGAGACAAAAAAGAAAATAACAAATATGGAAGTAAGTGGCGTGGATGGTGAAGTAAACCTGAACCTTAGAGGTGATGTCAGTAAAGAAGAGATTGAAGCAGCACTGGCACGCTCCAAAGTCATAAATGACTAAGGAGACACTTTTTTGTTATAATAAGATTAATTCATTTATAGCAAAGGGAGAGAAAGATGTTTCAAAGTAATGCAGCTAAAGAGGTTTTATATATATTTTTATGGTTGATAGGTATTATCTTACTCTATGCATTGGTGCATACTTTTTTACTTGAACCTTCAACCAATACCCACCCTGTAGCAGATACTACATCAACCAAAACAGATGTAAAACCTCGCAAAGACAATCTCTCTTCCTCAATAAAAACAGATAAAGTTCCGACAGTAGCAAAGACTACAACTCCTTCTGTATCACCTATAGTAAAAAAACCTACGGCAAACAAATTGGTGCAAGCAGTGCCTAAAAATGCTAAAAAAGTACATACACCCAGTATAAATGAGAAAAAA
>JALWME010000198.1 GCA_027083995.1 Sulfurovum sp. | reverse complement strand
ATGAGATGCTTGCAGGAAATGCACACCTGGCAGTACACTCACTCAAAGATGTGCCTACCTATATTCCAGAAGGCTTGGAACTTTGTGCTATTACTGCACGTCAAGACCAGAGTGATGTACTCCTGTCCCACGCCTATAAAAGTCTGGATGACCTCCCTCATGGAGCTATTGTAGGTACAACAAGTCTTAGGCGTCGTATGCAACTCTTAGAACGCCGTCCAGACCTCAAAGTCAAAGAACTTAGAGGCAATGTCAATACACGTCTTAGAAAGCTTAAAGAGGGGCAGTATGATGCGATTATCCTTGCTTACATAGGGCTTTATAGACTTGATTTACTCAAAGATATTCCTTTTGTAGAAAAATTAGATTTCTTTATCCCACCTATGGGGCAGGCAGCTCTAGGTATTGAGATAGTCAGTGCAAATGACAGAGTGCGTGAAATAGCCATGAGCCTTAATGATAAAAATTCATTTATCTGCACCAAACTTGAACGTGATTTTGTCTCTGCTATAGGAGCAGGATGCTCTGCACCTGTGGCTGTGAATGCTATTATCAGCGGTGATGACATTACCATCAAAGCGATGCTTGGTTACCCAGATGGAACAAACATCATGCACAAAGTACTTAGCCACAAAGTGGACCAATGTGATACTCTAGGTTTGGAATTGGCAGAATTAATGATAGCCGATGGTGCATTGGACATCTTGGAAAAAGCAGAGAGTATTGCTTTTAAAGATGAGATGCCCCAGAGGCTTTAAAAACTCTCTAAAACCTTACTTATTCTTGTGACGTTATCGAATGTCGTCACAATCCAAATCCCCACCTACAATTGATGAAGAGAATTGTCCAGATTGTGTACTTTCCTATGAAACAGACTGGAAAGTGTCAGATGAGACACTGTTGCGTCCCGATATTGTCTTGGCTTGTGAAGATGAACATGAAGCCTATTTGAGTAAAGCACCCAAGATAATAGTTGAGATACTAAGCCCTTCTACGGCAAAAAAAGATGAAACTATCAAGTTTGACATCTACGAAAGAGAAGGGGTGCAGTACTATATTCTTGTCTACCCTGATGACCTTAAAGCAAAAGTCTATAGCCTTAAAGAAGGTCGCTATGTAAAAGTAGGAGACTATACGCATGAGGTGTTAGATTTTGACGCTATTGATTGTGCTGTCTCTTTGGACTTTGCACAGGTGTTTAAGAAGTTTAGAAAGTAATATACTGTTGACCTGCTAAAAAAACATATCCAAAAACCCACCACCCACATCTGCGGCCACATCTTTTGCAGTACTTCCCATAGGCATGGCATCCATCATTTTCCTGTTCCCTTTTCCCATATATGTATCGAGTTGTTTATCCATTTGGTAACGCAGAAGTTTTTGCATATTGAGGTTTATTTGTGGGTTGGCTAATGAGCCATAGACCTTGCCTGAAAACTCCTGTTGTTGCATCTTAAAATCAAAGACTGCATTAATGGTGTTGTTGTTAGCATCCATTCGTGTATTGGTTAAGGAGAAGTAGCTTGTTTGGTTTGCTAACTTTAAATCACCTAATAAAATTTTGTTTTGATAGCTAGCATTTAATGTACTATTGGTAAAGGTTTCTTTTAGCATGTTAATGCCAGATTTTTGATAGATTGTATGTATAAGTTCACTAGGTACAAATTTTGCATTTTTCAAATCTGTTTTGACAAGTAAACGTTTTTTGGTATAGTCGTAGTTTATGTGTCCGTTGACTGTAGCATCCAGTAGTGGCGGGTAAGGAAATATCTTCATGAAACTACCTAAAGATATACCTTGGAGGTCAATATACAACATATCTTTTTTATAAAGAAAGTCTGTAATGCCTCCATAGCTTTTGGTAAGCCCTCGTACCTCTAAGCTATCTTTATAGCTAATATCACCTATGGCATAAAAAGCTCCTAAATATTTGTGTCCAAGGAGGGGTTCTAGTGTACTTAGGTCTTTGGTATCTATGGTATAAAATACAGTGGCAAGATGCTTGTCTAAATCATATATACCTTTTGTGATGTTTATCTTGGTGTCTGTTAAATTAATGTCTGCTCTAAAGGTATGCTGGGTATTGTTCATATCAATAGTTGCATCAATGGTAAGTGGAAGTGATTTATATGTACCTTTTTTAAGGGTATAGTCTATTTTTCCTTGATGTTTGTCTGTACTAAAGTAACTAAAGTATAAATCGACATTTGCTTTTCCAGAAGGAAGCATAGGTTGTCCTAGTAAAGTAGAGAGTTTTAGTGCATGAATCTCTTTGAGTTTGAGGGTAACATCTTCCAGGCTAGAACCTTTTTTTACACCATCAAAATGTATGGTACCATTAAGTGCCGTACCTTTACCTCTGATACGTAAATGAGAAAAAGATCCATTAACATGTCCTTTAACAGTGAGATTGTCTTCAATAGTACAGATGTGACTAGGTAGGCGTTTGGAGTTAAGTATATAGTCCATATTGATGAAGTCTTTGTTGACGATACCATCAAGTTTAAGTGCATAATGTTTTTCAACAATCCCATCGAAATTTAAGTAGAGGTCTTGTGTAATATAATCATCAAGTCTAGCATATACTTCTCCTTCAAGTGAATGTTTGGGTGTTTGTAAATGTATAGAGGTTTTTAATGATTTCTTTTCAGTCTCTATTTTTGTATCTTTTAACACAAGATGATTTTTATTGCTTACAAGGACAATCTTAGAGGTAAAATTTCCTTCTTTTAGTGAAG
>JALWME010000197.1 GCA_027083995.1 Sulfurovum sp. | reverse complement strand
AGCAATTATATTTTCTTGTGAAAATAAAACAAAACAAAAGAGCAGTATTTATATACTTTAGTCAATTTGACTCAACTAATACTTGACAAAATATCACTCAATGTTGTATAATACTTCCAAGCATTTATAGTTTGATGCAATTTTATGTACAAAAGGAGGTCTGATAATGAGTCAAGAAGAAAATAAAAATCTTGAAGAGTCTCAGACTGAAGAGCAGGAGCAGACAGAGGAGGAAGAGCAGTCTGAAAAGAGTGTAGAAGTAGACCCTTTGGAAGCCGCACAGGCTGAAGCTGCAGAGTATAAAGATAAATATTTAAGAGCACATGCAGACTTTGAGAATGCTAAACGTCGTTTAGAGAAAGATAAGATGAATGCAGTCTCTTATGCAAATGAGAGTTTTGCTAAAGATATTTTGGCAGTGATGGACTCTTTTGAAAATGCTTTGGCATCTATGGAAAGTGCTGATGAAGAAAATACTTCAGAAGTGTTGGAGAAGATGAAAGAGGGTGTAACCCTTACCTATGAACAGCTCAAAAAGATATTGGAAAAGAACCATATCAAAGAGGTGGACTGCACAGGTGAGTTTGACCCAGAAGTACATCAAGCCATTATGCAAGTCGAGAGTGACGAGCATAACGAAGGTGATGTGGTTCAAGTGATGCAAAAAGGGTATACGATAAAAGATCGTATTCTAAGACCCGCTATGGTTTCAACGTGCAAATAATTAGTAACTTTAGTAAATGTGACTAAAGTTGCATATGACTTAGGTATGATTAGAGTATAATATATAGAAATAATAAACAGTAAAAGGATTTTAATATGGCAAAAGTATTAGGAATAGATTTAGGAACAACAAACTCTGCGATGGCAGTATATGAAAATGGTGAAGCAAAGATTATTGCAAACAAAGAGGGTAAAAATACAACACCTTCTATTGTGGCATTTACAGACAAAGGTGAAGTTTTAGTCGGTGAGTCAGCTAAACGTCAAGCAGTAACAAATCCAGAAAAAACGATTTACTCTATTAAGAGAATCATGGGTCTTATGTGTGAAGAGGACAAAGCATCTGAAGCAAAAGAGAGACTTCCATATCACATAATAGACAGAAATGGTGCCTGTGCGATTGAAGTAGCAGGTAAAACATATACACCGCAAGAGATTTCTGCAAAAGTACTTATGAAGATGAAAGAAGATGCAGAAGGATACTTGGGTGAGACTGTGACTGATGTGGTTATCACTGTGCCAGCATATTTCAATGATGCACAAAGAAAAGCGACCAAAGAAGCAGGAACAATCGCAGGCATGAATGTACTTCGTATCATCAACGAGCCAACATCTGCTGCACTTGCATATGGACTTGACAAAAAAGAGTCTGAGCAGATCGTAGTTTACGATTTGGGTGGTGGTACATTTGATGTGACAGCCCTTGAGACTGGTGACGGTGTTGTTGAAGTTATGGCTACAGGTGGGGACGCGTTTCTTGGTGGTGATGACTTTGATAACAGAATTATTGACTTTGTTGCAGATGAATTTAAAGCAGAATCAGGCATAGATGTCAAAGCAGATGTAATGGCACTACAACGTGTTAAAGATGCAGCTGAAGCAGCGAAAAAAGAGCTTTCAAGTTCTACTGAGACTGAGATAAATCTTCCATTTATCACAGCAGATGCATCTGGGCCAAAACACTTGGTAACTAAAATTACCAGAGCAAAATTTGAGTCACTTATTGGTGATCTTGTAGCATCTACGATTAAGACAGTTGAATCTGTACTTAAAGATGCAGGACTTAGTAAATCTGACATTAATGAAGTTGTTATGGTTGGTGGATCTACACGTGTACCACTTGTGCAAGAAGAGATGAAAAAATTCTTTGCTAAAGAGCTTAACAAATCTGTGAACCCAGATGAAGTGGTTGCACTTGGAGCGGCTATCCAGGGTGGGGTACTTGCAGGTGATGTGAAAGATGTATTGCTTCTTGATGTGACACCTCTTTCTCTTGGTATTGAGACACTTGGTGGGGTAACAACTAAAGTGATTGAAAAAGGAACAACGATTCCTGCGAAAAAGTCACAAGTCTTCTCAACAGCAGAAGACAACCAGCCAGCTGTAAGCATTCATGTACTTCAAGGTGAAAGAGAGTTCTCCAAAGACAACAAGTCACTGGGTATGTTCGAACTTAGAGATATCCCGGCAGCACCACGTGGTGTACCACAGATTGAAGTAACGTTTGATATTGATGCCAATGGTATCTTGACAGTATCAGCAGTAGATAAAGGTACAGGAAAATCACAAGAGATTAAAATCACTGGTTCATCTGGACTAAGTGACGAAGAGATTGAAAAAATGGTACAAGATGCCGAAGCAAACAAAGCTGAAGATGAGAAAAGAAAAGCAGTTGTTGAAGCGAAAAACCAAGCAGATGCACTCATTCACCAAACAAGAAAAACATTAGATGACCTTGGTGAAAACTTTGATGCAAGTGAAAAAGAAGCAATAGAAGCAGCCATTACTGACCTTGAGACTGTACTCAAAGATGAAAATGCAAGTAAAGAGCAAATAGATGAAAAAGTAAAAGTACTTACAGAAAAATCTCATAAACTTGCAGAAGCAGCATATGCCAAAGAGCAAGGTGATGCAAAACCAGAAGCAAAGAAAGCAGATGATGACGATATTATCGATGCAGAAGTAGAGTAATACTCTGCTTCTTTGAGCTTAATGTCACATATACAGTTGCAGCAACTCATTAATCTTTCTTTTCTTTTATTTGTAGCATATTTCAATGAATATCTTCATTTAAATCTTAAAGAGATTTTTGGGATATTATTTTTTACCTTTATATTTGAACACTTTTTATATTACATACAACACAAAAAAATAGACTTTATCTCTTTTTCTTCTCTATCGACATCAATAGGTGTTATTTTAATGATGCTTGCTACTGATTATTTTATATATTTTATTGTTATTATTTCTGCACTACTGCAAAAACATTTTATACACTACAAGAAACAGCATTTTTTTAATCCGTCTAATTTTGCTCTTTTGTTTGGACTTTTGTTTTATTATAATCATGCACATCTAGTACTCGGTCAACTAGGGCATTCTTTATGGGTAATATTGGCAGTTATTATCATAGGTATTTTTATTCTTTATCGTGCAAATAGATTATTTATTGTTGTTGCGTTTATCTTCTTTTATCTTTTATTTCAGTATCTGTTTGTTGTTGCTGTAGACCCTGTAGTAATCATGGAAGATATTTATAAAAGGTTTTATTCTGTCTCATTTATAGTATTTATTTTTTTTATGCTCACAGATCCAAGAACGACACCCTCAAAATATATATATCAAATCACATTTTCAATGTCTATTGCATTGTTTAGTACTCTTTTAGACTATTTTTATGGGTTTAGGGTACAACATCTGTTTCTAACACTCTTTTTTGTCACACCTTGGATTGTGTTACTTCAAAATTATAAAGATGCCAAGGATAAAAAATCACTACTTATAAAAAGTAGTATAGTGATAATTTTAGCACTAAGTGCTATAATTTACATACAAATGCAAGACCCATATTATTTTGAAATGGATAAATAAAGAATGACAAAAGAGATAAAGTTAAGTCTAGGTATTTTGGTTATTGGGTGCATTGGGCTATTGAGCTACTGGTTTTACGATGAAAATACAACAGAACAATTATCTACATCCAAGCAAATACAAGAACTCATAATACTTCCTGAATATGAAAAGGATATATACCAGGATATCCCAGAAGTGCAGAGTTATTTAGAAGATTTAAGAGAGATGATTGCAAGCAAGAAAGCCGTCTTGCCACTACAAAACAATGAACTGGACAATAAGGGTAAATTGGCTCAAGAGATTGTTTTACGTGATAAAGGCTTTTTAAAAGATACCTATAGAGATAAAAAACTTTTGCGAAATGAAATGATGCGGGTTTTACCTGTGATAGTAAGCAGTTTAGATAAAAATACAAAAAAAATATGTGAAAAAAGTATATGTTACCAAGCAGAAAAATACAATTTTGCTACCAATACAACCACAAGAGCTATTGTAGATGTTGATAATGAAAAAGTGATTTTTGTAGAACATTATGAAAATATGCAAGCAGATATCTCAAATCGTTTGAAGCTTTTAGCCCAAGCCATAGCCCTTAATGCACCTGAAATCAAAAAAGAGTTAGGTAAAACCCCAACTAAAAAAGATATTTCTATGGCAAATGTAAGGGGGGCACTCCAACATTCACCTTGCGAAAACAGCAAACATTTGTGTGTCGCACCCACATTTGCAGACCATAAAAAAGAACAGGCACTTTGGGCCATAGTGGATTTAACTGATTTGAAACTCGTAGCTGCAAAGTGGGCTGGACTTGGCAAGACTACAACACCTGCATGTATCTCTGAACGTATACTGCAAAATAGATACATTATGGAAAATTTTTGTCAAAAAGATACCATTTTGGAAAAAAACGGATGGCATATCACTTACAGAATGACAGGTTCAGATGGATTGGAGATAAAAGATGTTTTATTTCATAACCAAAGTGTACTCAAGTCAGCGAAGATAGTCGACTGGCATGTAAGTTATCAGCAAAAAGGAGGAGAGAGACTAGATACAACTACTCAGACATATATAGAGGGCCGAAGAGTAGAATTTGTACGAGGAGAAGGTGGAGATTATCTGTTTGGATATAATGATGCCATGGGTTGTCCTATGTTTTCAACTTCAGTAGTACTCCCTTTTAACGGACCTCAAATACGTACACTCAAAGAGAAAAATGGTTTCATGCTTACACAGGATTATCGTAATCCAAAGTGGCCTATGGCATGTAATTATCGTTATGAAAATCGCTTTGAATTTTATAACGATGGTTCATTTAGAGTAGTAGGAGTCAATAAGGGAAGAGGATGTGGAGATAATGCCATCTATCGACCTGTAATACGTGTAGATATGGCAGTAGACACAAAAGAGAATTTCTATGCAAAAGTAGATGAAGCGTGGAAACAGTGGAAAAAAGAGAAGAGTGAACAGGTAACAAGCAGTAGCAAACAAAGAGGTAATGGGTATGCGTATAAAATTGTTTCTGCATCTGATACTAAAAAAGGCTACTACATAGAGCCAAATTATGGACAGTTTGGGGATAACAGCAGAGGAGACAATGCAAGAATTTATGTAACCAAATTCAAGTCCCAAGAGGGAGAACAAGACCTTTTGACTCTGGGTTCATGTTGTGATTTAAATGACGATGGTGTTGAACGCTATTTGCAAAACAGAGAAGATATTAATGAAAGTGATATTGTACTATGGTATGTGCCACGTATACGAAATGATACACAAGAAGGACGGGAGTATTGTTGGGCAGATACTGTTGTTGGAAAAGATGGAAATTTGGAAGTTAAAGTATGGCCGTGTACAGTGGGCCCAAAATTTGTACCTATAGTTAGAAAGTAAAGCATGCGTAAATATTTTCCTGTTGTTGTAGCACTTTGTATTGTTGGGATTGCTGGAGCTGTTGTTGTCTATAAAAAAAATGAACAAAGTGTAAAAACAAATGGTATAGGGACAGTTTTTAAAAAATACCGTTGTGCAAAGACGGGGAAGTTTTTTGCAGAAAAAGGGATTAGTGGACCTGTTACAATTGATCTTTCCCAGAAGAAATATAAGGGGATTGCTCTTTATTATGGAGCAAATAACGATAAAGTGTACCATCCCAAGTCCTGGGAAAGGTTTGAGCATATGTCTACCTATGCAGCAGATAAACAGGGGAACCTTTATTTGGTTCCTATGCCTTTTATCTCTATTAGACCTACTACTTTTAATCTTTTAAAAAACCTTTATAAAATTGATACAAATACAGGTAAACTATCAATTTTTATGCATTTTGATGACATCAGACCTTCGCCAAATAATCCTTATGGACTTAATGCTGTTGTCTATGATTGTGATGATGACACCCTGTGGGTTTCTGCCATAGATGAGTCAAACTATGAAACCCAAAAAGGAGTTATCTATCATATTGATCTTAAAAACAAAAAAATACTTCAGCGTTTTAATGGCTGGGACGCACTAAGTTTAACACTGTTAAAAACAGAAAAAAAGAAATTTCTTCTTTTTGGTTCAGCCAGAGACAGTGGTCTTTATGCGATTGAAATAGAGCATTCAAAACTTGTTGGAAACCCGAAAAAACTCTTTGAGATAGCAAACCCTGTAGAGCATATACGAAAGATAAAAGTAAAAGGAAAAAAGCACTTACAGGTAGAAACCATTCCTTTTTCCTATACACTCATTACAGAAAGTAGTAAAAAAGATAGAGTGATTTATCACGTAACATATAAAAATGAACAATGGCAAATTAAAAAACTATGATATTTTATTTTATATTTTTTTGTTATACTAGTACTAGCACATCATAATCCATGATGTATATCTTTAGAAAAAGGGAAAAAGAAAATATGAAAATAAAAAAAGTATTATTTAGTCTATTGCTTCTTGGTGCAACTTTTACTTATGCAAGTATTACAGGAACAGTCTATAAAGATTTTGATCTTAATGGTCAAAAAAATGGGAATGATGCTGCCGTATCGGGAGCATCTGTAAAAGCAGTGTGTGAAGATGGAAACACTTATACTGCAAGCACTGATGCCAATGGAACTTACACGCTCATAGGTTTTCCAGCAGGAAATAAGTGTCGTGTAGAAGTAGATGTAAGCAGTGCAGGGCTCGATGCAGGTGCCAATGCACAAGGCAGTAATCCACTGGTAGCCATTGTGCCTGATGGTGGGGTGCATGATGTCTCTGCTTCTTCTCCTGCTACCTATTGTCAGGCAAACCCAGATGTAATTATGGTAACCCTGCCAGGATACCATCAAGCAGGTGTATATAATGCAGGTGGAGGAACACCACCACTTGACAATGCAGGTACTGTCTATAAAGTACCTGCACCTGCCAATGGTGTGTTTAACAACAATGACACCATTACATCTGTGCGTGCAACACTCTCAACCAAAACTGACACTGGTGCTGTATGGGGTGCAGCATACCAAAAGAGAAATAAAGCACTTTTTGCAGCAGCTACTTTGAAACGTTATGTACCTCTAAAAGATGAAAGCTCTGCAAACGCCATAGCAACTTCTGCAGGAACCATCTATAAGATAGATACCACAACAAATGCAGTAACTCCTTTTGTTGTGGTACCAAACGTACTCTCAACACAAGCTCAAAATGAGTTGGTAAACAGAGATTATGGACTCAATAAAGACTTGAAAGTTGTTGAGTATGCAGGTAGAGAAGGCTTGGGTGATATAGATATCAGTGAGGATGAAACGAAGCTTTATGTGGTCAATATGTATGCCAAAGCGTTAGTAACTATTGATACAAACAGCGGAAATATTTTATCAACGACCCCAATTCCAAACCCATATACCAACGCAGAGTGTACAGCAGACAAGGTACGCCCATGGGCACTTAAAGTAAGAGGAGATGATGTTTTTATAGGTTCTGTCTGTGAAGACAAAATAGAAAGTGATGTGGGTGCAGCCATTCAAAAGTATAATGGTGCCATCTTTCAAACCGTTGCCCAAACAAACTCTTTACAATACTTAAGAGCAAGACTTTATATGCCAAATAATAAAGCACAAGATGATGGATACCGTTATGAAAACTGGGCACACTATACAAGAGATGGAGCGATGCTTACAGATATAGAGTTTACAAACTCTGGTGATTTGGTACTGGGGTATATCTCTAGAGCAACCTACAACAGAGTCGGCTCACTTAGAGGTGATATAAGAAAGATGTGTTTTAACCCTGATGGCTCCTACACAGATGAGAGTAGTGACAAACAAGCAACAACATGTACAACGCATACTGTGAACTATGCTGGAAACCCAACAGTATATAGAGAGTTTTATGTGGGTGATTATTTTGGTGCCAACTATGGAGAGAGTGGGCATCCAGAGACAGCCTTTGGTGCACTTGCTCAAGCACCAGGTGCATCTAACATCATCGTAGGGATGGTGGATGGAACCGACTGGTATCAGCCTGGTTCGATTGGTAACTATGACAACGCTACTGGAGAGAAGGTTGGTGCGCAAGCAGTAATAGATAAAAATCCAATAGCACAAGGTGGTGAGCGTGAGATGTATGGCTCTAAAGCAGGTGGACTAGGAGATGTAGAGCTTCTTTGTGACCCAGCACCTATAGAGATAGGTAACTATGTATGGGAAGATGTCAATGGTGATGGCATTCAAGATCCAAATGAGCCACCATTAGCAGGTATACCTGTAAAACTCTATGACGATGCGGGCAACCTTCTAGGTACAGTAACTACTGATGTAAACGGTCGCTATTATTTTGGTGGAGAGAACAATGCAAGTGGCGTAAATATACAACCAAATACAGCTTATCAGCTACGAATCGCACAAGCAGATGTCAATGGCAAAACACCTACAACAACAAATCCTAATGGTGACAATAATGATACTATAGATAATGATGCCACAGTACAAGGTGCGGACAATGTTATCTCTTTTACTACGGGAGTAAACAATGATCACTCACTTGACTTTGGTATAGAGCCTACCGTTGGCTGTGTCCAAGGTACACTCTTTTTAGATATCAATGGCGATGGTATACAAAATGGTACTGATACAGTAGCACCAGCTGGCATTACGGTAAATATCAAAGATAAGTATGGTAACACACATACAGCAGTGACTGATGTTAATGGTTTCTACCAAGTGACAGATGTACCTGCAGGTAGCATAACAGTACATGTAGATACCACAGATGCTGATATCCAAGCAGGTGCAGTATTTGCTAATGCTACTTCTGCACTGAATCTGCCAGAGAGCACCCCAGGGGGAAATCCAGCAGTGTGTTCGGTAGTCCCGTTCCCATATATATTGCCTGCACCAGAAGATGTAGATCCAAAAGATGTTGCTACCTGTGCCAAAGCAACATCGCTCACATGGAGCGGCTCTACACAGGCAACACAAACGGTATGGCAAAACCTTCTTGCTGGTTCGCTTACTGGAATTAATACAGTTGATGATGATGGTTCTACAGGGGGTACATCTGTAGGTGTAACCATGAGCATCACAGATAATGATGGTAAATTTTATGATACAGATACAGCCAATACTTCAGGTGCAGGTACTTCAGCAGCATTTGGTCAACCTTATCTTACACTCTATTTGGGTAATCAGGCAGCTCTAGGTAATGGAAACTACAACAGTCCTGGAAATTGTGCTGCAAACGGATATGAACTTGAAGCAGGTCAGAGTGCTACACTTACAGTAGAGTTTGACCAGGAAGTTATCTTGGACAACTGGCGTATAAGAGATGTGGATTCTGGTGATGTTAGAGGTGCAGAATCTGATTGGGAGTGGCAAGATGCTATAGAGGTTAAAGGTTACGATGCAGCTGGAAATCTTGTAGCTGTAGAGAGCAAGATAGGTTCAAGCGGCAATGGACTCATTGTAGATACAAACGGTCTTGTGCATACAGATAAAGACAATTATAACGCAGGTGGAGGTGACTTCATCACAGGTGCAGGTACAGTACCAAATGCTACCAACGGTCATATTGTACTTAGTTCCAACTTTGTGCCAATCAAAAAAATAGAGATTATACATTCTGCTGGACCAGATGTGCCGTGTCAGACACGTTCGGCACTTGCTATGGAAGGGTTTGCAGTTTGTGCACCACTTAAGATAAGTGGAACTGTCTATAACGATGCAGATGGCGTGAGTCTTAATACCGTATGTAATACAAGCAATAATAAAGTAGATGGTAATCCTGTTGCTTCACTTAATGGCACACCACTCAATGCCTGTTTGCTCGATAGTGCAAACATTGTGGTGGACACTCAGCCTGTAGAGACAAACGGTACGTATGAATTTAAAAAGTATATTCAGGCTAATAGCAGTTACAAAGTACTTCTCACAGATGCCAACTGTACCAAAGGTAAGATAGCACCTACTGCCAGCTTGCCGGTAGATTGGCACTATGAGGGTGAGCAGATAGACCCTGCTGCCAATGTAGGACATGATGGTACACCTGATGGGCTTATAGATGTGAATGTGACAGATGCCAATGTGCCAAATGTGGACTTCGCACTCAATAAAATACCAACAGCTATGCCATTTACCAGACCAGCACAGCCTAACCCAGGTGGAACTACTCAGGTACCATTTGATCCAAGTGGACAGGGTGATATCAATGCCTTTATTACAGACAATGAGCAGACGACCCCAACACGTATAAAAATACAAAACATACCTCCATCAGTCAAAGTTTACTATGATGGAGCTCCTGTTGCTGATGGAACGGTTATTGATAATCCCGATATTCAGAAATTTTCTATCGATCCAGAAGATGGTATTGTTGAGGCAGGGTTTGAGTATGTGAGTATGGATAGTGCTTGTCGTGAGTCACTGCCAGCCCTGCTCAAAGCAAGTTTTACAGAACCGAGTATATCGGGGATACTTTTCCTTGATACCAATGGCAACGGAGAAGTTGATGGCAATGCCACAGCAAAAAGTTGTGATGGTACCACACCACTCTATATACACTTGGTAGATCCAGCCACAAGTAAAGTGATTAATTCCGTTGCACTTGAAGATGATGGGTCTTATGTATTCCACTATGATGATGTGAAACAAAACACAGAATATGAACTTATCTTGTCTCAAACCAAAGTTGATAAGGGTGGCAATGCACCTATACCATCACTTCCAGCAGGGTGTAGTTTGGTGGGTGAAAATAAAGGCAGCACACCAAATAACCCTGAAGGTACACCTGCGAATGGAAAGATATCGGTTAGTGTTGGAAAAATAGATATTCCAGAGCTTAATTTTGCTATTGCACCAATAGTTAAGATTGGTGACAAAGTCTGGATTGAAGATGATAATGATGGAGATGCTACTACAGGAACTGTTACTCCTGTAGTTGGTGTGACTGTTACAGCTGATTGTGGAGACAAGGGAACATTTACGGCAGTGACTGATTCTAATGGGCTGTACGCTATAGATGTCCCACAAAACAGTACTTGTAGTGTAAGTGTACCTGTACCTCTTGGTAAGGTAGCTACAGCAGGATCGCAAGATGCGGATGTGACAGATACCACAAGTGAAAATGACAAATCACACAATCCAAACGGTACTACAGTTACAGTAGGAACAATAGACAATATGAGTGTTGACTTTGGGTTTACCGATCCTACAACAGCGATAGGAAACCTGTTTTGGATTGATAATAATGCCAATGGAAAAGTAGATGGGGGTGAAAAAGGGTACAATGGTGTAAAAGTAACACTTATGGATGCCAATGGAACAGTGATTGAGACACAAACAACGCGTAATGGACCAGATGGTAAACCAGGATACTATCTGTTTGACAACCTTGCACCAAACAAAGAGTATAAAGTGCACTTTGACTACTCAAATGTACCAGCACTCAAAGGTTATGTCTATAGTCCGCAAGTAGGTGGAAATGATGCCAATAATGTAGGTAGTCAAGGGTTTACAGTTTCT
>JALWME010000196.1 GCA_027083995.1 Sulfurovum sp. | reverse complement strand
TGGTCTTTGTGAAAATTGCCAAAAACAATAAAAACCACCTCAATAAATAGGAAATCCCTTTGATATTTAACAACCAATACATTCAAGAACGTATTAAGAAAACCCAAACACTCAGAGAAAAAGGCATTAACCCTTACCCCAACCAAGTCAAAAAAGGGTTGCCATCAGCTACCTTTTTAAATGAATGTAACTATGTACATGACTTAAAAGTAGATGAAGGAGAGATGAAACAAGACAAAGAGAAGTCTTATACTCTCACTGGACGTCTTAAATTTATCCGTATCATGGGTAAAGCAGCCTTTGCCAAAATAGAAGATGAAGATGGACTTGTTCAAATCTACTTCAACAGAGATGACCTACCTGAGGGTTACTATAATGATGTGGTCAAAAAACTTTATGAAGTAGGCGATATCATTGAAGTAAAAGGATACCCTTTTGTGACTGGCACAGGGGAACTCACCCTGCACTGCCTAGAGGTAAACCTTGTAACCAAAGCCATCTCGCCACTGCCCGAAAAGTTTCACGGTATCCAAGACACTGAAATAAAATACCGTCAACGTTACCTTGATATGATTATGGATGCAGAGGTAAAAAACCGTTTTAAACTTCGCTCCAAAATTGTTTCAGGGATTAGAAGATTCTTTGAAGACAAAGGATTTTTAGAAGTTGAAACACCTATGATGCACCCTATTCCTGGTGGTGCCAATGCAAAGCCATTCATCACCCATCATAATGCACTAAATGTAGACAGATACCTAAGAATTGCACCAGAGCTTTACCTCAAACGTCTCATCGTTGGTGGTATGGATGCCGTTTTTGAGATAAACAGAAACTTTAGAAATGAAGGGATAGATGCTACGCATAACCCTGAGTTTACCTCTATTGAATTCTACTGGGCCTACAAAACTTACATCGAACTCATGGAAGTAACAGAAGAACTCTTCGACTACCTCTTTGACAACTTAGGATTAGAAAGAACACTTCCCTATGGTGATATGGAGATAAACTTTGCCACACCTTTTGCCAAAGTACCATGGGTAGATGCCATAGTAGACATTGGTGGTGTGCCAAGAGAAGTAGCAACCAACCTAGAAGCAGGACTAACCTACCTTAAAGAGCGTAACCTCAAAGTGGACAAAAACTGGACATTAGGATATATGCAAGCAGAACTATTTGATGAGTTTGTAGAAGGTAAGCTTATCAACCCTACATTCATCACAGACTACCCAGTTGACATCTCTCCTCTTGCAAGACGTAATGACGAAAACCCAGAAGTCACAGAAAGATTTGAGCTTTTCATAGCAGGAAAAGAGATAGCCAATGGTTTCTCCGAACTCAATGACCCACTTGACCAGTATGAAAGATTTAAAGGACAAGTAGATGCCAAAGAAGCCACAGGTGATGACGAAGCGATGCACATGGATACAGACTTTGTACGTGCATTAAGCTACGGTATGACACCAACTGCTGGTGAAGGTATAGGCATCGACCGTTTAGTCATGATGCTCACCAACCAGCATACCATCCGTGATGTACTTCTCTTCCCTGCCATGCGTCCAGAAGCTGTACAAGAGACAGCTAAAATTTCTGCCACAGACGTATGTAAAAAATGTGGACATGATGTAATGGAAGAACTTAAACCTGCCAAAAAAGGTAAAGGGTATTTTTGTTTAGATGTTGCTGCTTGTAAAGAGCGTGCTTCAGAGAGAACGTAACTCTACAGGCAAATACCTTGATTATGTTATAATTACAATCAAAAAGGAGAATATTTTGAGACTAAGCCAAAAGCAACAAAAAAAAAAAAAAAAATATTTCCTTGAAGTCTTTAAGGGTCAGAAACTAAATCTTATAGCATAAATTTTTAGGGTTTAGATAACTTTAGTGTTAGACACTAAATCTTAAATATTTCTCTCCTACATAAGATAACATTCAGCAAACTCAAAACTACCTAAAACCTTTATATCTCTTTTATAAAACCTCTTGTCATTACTTACAATAACATCGCATTTTTGCATACTCGCACACACATACTGTACACTGTCTTCCAAATCTTTGTTGTCCATGTTAAGTGCCAAATCAAAAATCTTGTTGTCTGCACCAACAACAATGAATGAGTCATTGATGATTTGGAGGAAGGCTCTTATATCTTTTGTTTGTTTTGAGGCAATATAATCAATATTGAGCAAAGTAATATCTGCAACAACTCCATCAAATATTTTTTGGTGACAGCTATTGAGTATCTGTGTAGATGCTTGGACATTTTCTCTGTTTAGAATTACATCAAGAAAAACATTGGTGTCTATAAATATTTTCAATCTACTATCCTGTGGTATTTGTCATCATCTGTTTTAAAGTTATTGTCCAAAGTACCTATAAATTGATTGAAAATACCGTTATCGTTCTCTTTATTTTTATTTGCAAGCTTTAACAAACGACTATACTCTTCATAAGGCATCATCACAGCCTTTTTAATGTTTGACTTCTTGTCAATGATAACAGCTGTCTTGCTTAACAGTTTTGTAAACTGTGATTGTGCCTGAGAAATACCTAGTTCTAACATAATAAGCTCCTTTATATATACATATTTTTATTTAATATATGTATATACTAGCATATACCTCTTAAGGTCAAATAAAATTTCATAACATATTTAGATGAAATTCGCTATAAATACAGATAAATTACTTTCCAACATAAGGAACCCTATGTCATACGAAATTGAAACCTTTGACCCAGAAATATTTGCTGCCATTGAAAATG
>JALWME010000195.1 GCA_027083995.1 Sulfurovum sp. | reverse complement strand
CTATTGGGTGTGACAAGTCATGTACTTTTTGTATAGTACCTGCTACACGTGGAGACGAAATTTCTATTCCTTCTAATCTTATAGTCCAAGAGATAACCAAAGCTGTAAACACAGGAGCTAAAGAGGTGATGCTTCTTGGACAAAATGTAAACAATTACGGTAGACGTTTTGGTTCTTCAGATGAGGTGTGTGACTTTACCCAGCTATTACAAAAAATATCTAAAATAGAAGGTCTAGAACGTATACGTTTTACCTCCCCCCACCCTTTGCATATGGATGATACTTTTTTGCAGGAGTTTGCGTCAAACCCAAAAATATGTAAACAGATACATGTACCTTTGCAATCTGGGTCTACTGCATTGCTAAAAGCGATGAAAAGGGGGTATAGCAAGGAGAATTTTCTTAATCGTTGCGAGAAGATTCGTACATTGTCTCCAGAAGCTACTATCTCTACAGATATCATCGTAGGGTTCCCTGGTGAGAGTGATGCAGACTTTGAAGATACCATGGATGTATTGGAGCAAGTACGTTTTGAGCAACTGTTTTCCTTTAAGTACTCACCACGTCCACATACAGAAGCTGCTGCATTTGGCAATCAGATAGACAATGCGTTAGCAGGGAAGAGACTTACAAGGCTACAGGCTAGACATACAGAAATACTAGATGAGATAATGCAGGCACAGATGGGCAGAATACATAAAGTCTATTTTGATGAACTCAAATCAAATGGTAGAGTCTCTGGACGAAGTGATGATGGTAAACTTTTTTTTGTTGAGGGCAGTGAAGAGTTGCTAGGTAAAATAGTTGAGGTAAAAGTCAATAAGATTTCAAGGGGAGCATTGGATGGAGTACTTGTTTAGTGAAATTTTTTTTTAGAAGTATAGGTGGGTATATCATACCTCCCATAGCCTATATACTGATGCGTGTTGTTTGGTATACAACGTCTAAAAAATTTCATTTCATTACTCCTGTAGGAGACGAACAACATGTTTGTGTGACTTGGCATGGTGAACTGTTTATGTCACCTCAAGCATATAGACATATACATAAAAAGCATCCAGCTTCAGCGATTATCTCTTCACATTTTGATGGCTCACTCATCGCAGGGACACTCTTTTTTTTAAAGATTAGGGCTTTACGAGGATCGAGTAAAAAAGGTGCTGCACAAGTACTCAAGCAAGCATTCAAAAGCATTAAGTCTGGTGAAGAAGTACTTATCACTCCTGATGGTCCAAGAGGTCCTAGACACTCTATGTCAGATGGTGCTATAGGTATTGCAATCAAATCAAAACTTCCTATTTTTGTGATGAATTTTCAATCCCAAAGTTTTTGGCAGATAAATTCTTGGGATAAGTTTGTCATCCCCAAACCTTTTACTAGAGTTGATTTTTATATGCAGAGTGTTTCAATCGAAGGTATGGAACTACAAGAGGCAAAAGCATATCTTTTAGAAAAAATGTTGACACATACAATCACATAATAAAGTAGGCAGGAGAGAAAGGAATGAAAGAGGAGTTGGCAGTACATTCCGAAGATTTTTTGGAGTATCTTTTTAATATTAGGGGATACTCTGATCATACCGTCACTACGTATGAGATTGCCCTGCGTCAGATGATAAAAGTGAGTCATTTTTATGAAGAAGAGAGTCTAAAGGTATTAGATATTACACCTTTTCGGTTCAAGATTGTTAAAAATAATAAAAAAACCATCGTCAAAAAGCTCTCAGCTATCCGCTCTTTTGTCAAATACCTAGAAGAGCAATGCCATATGCCTGTCAAACTTCTAGGAGATGAAGCTATAAAAGTACCTCATAGCCTTCCTAAGCCCATAGAAAGGTCTTATATAGATGAGGTATTGGATAAGTCTAATTTGGAAGAAAAATTGCTTATTTCGATGCTTTATGGTTTAGGGTTACGTATTTCAGAACTTAGTGAGTTGAAATTGGAATCTATTAAGGGTTCATGGATTACTATATTAGGTAAAGGAGATAAAGAACGTGAGTTACCCCTGTTAGATGAATTACAAAAACTCATAACACTTTATGTCAAAGAAAAAACCCCTAAAAAGTATCTTTTTGAAAAAGGCAATGCCCCTATGAATGTGGCACAACTTCGTTATATTATCACCAAGCTTTTTAAGGCAGCAGGTATTAAAGCTACTCCACATCAATTAAGACACTCTTTTGCTACACATTTACTAAACAGTGGAGCTAGAATATCAGATGTTTCAGAGTTATTGGGGCATGAGACAATGGCTACAACACAGGTGTATACAAAGCTTGGAAGTGTAAAGAAAATGCAAGAGTATATGAAGGCACACCCTTTGGCTAATGAGGAGTGAGCAACTAGTAACTAGCAGTGAGCAACTTTGACATTGTTTTAATATATTTGTCAAGCAATAATACAAAAAATATAATTTTTAACTGCTCACTGCTAGTTGCTAACTACTAACTAATTGAATGTTTTCGTGTAATATATAGGGTCTAATTTTTGAGGGTATTTTATTTGTTCTACACTGTTCTTTAAATGCTTTTGGCATAGTATTTTTTTGGTAGGGTGCGATGTAGAGTAGGTTATCTTGTAGTTCTACTGCCCATTCTCCGCCTATAACCAAACTATTTTCTTTTTCTACTGCTTGACGTTGTGAGGCTGAGAGTAGATAGCCTAGTTTTTTCAAGGTAAGGTCTGTAGCTTTGGTTTTACTGCTTAACCTATGTAGCTTGATGATGCGTAATTGTTTTTCAGAAAAAACCACTTCAAA
>JALWME010000194.1 GCA_027083995.1 Sulfurovum sp. | reverse complement strand
GTGCTTTAAAATCTGGTGGTTTGGTGGTCATTTTAGAGTTTACCAAGCAAGAGCGTAGAGGCATTGTCGATAAAGTGGTAGATTTTGGTATGAAAAATGTTTTGCCTAGAGTGGGTGGGTTTATCTCTAAAAACTATGAAGCATACAAATATCTACCAGACTCCATAGAAGCGTTTTTGACCACAGAGATGTTGGCTAAAGAGTTAGAAGAGGCTGGTTTTGAGATGAAATATACCAAGTCATTTTCTATGGGCATAAGTACGCTTTTGATTGCACAAAAGGTGTAGGGTGTTATCCCATGACAACACCGTATATATACATGCAATTATTTTTTTTGTATATATAAATGTGTATATGATTCAAATTATTGGTGTTGTAAGGGTACAACACCCTACGGAGTTTTAAAATGTCAAATATGATGACCGTCTCATCTTTAAACACCAAAATAAAATCTCTCCTTGAAGCTACCTTTATGCATACCCTTGTGGAGGGTGAAGTGGCTTCTGTAACTTACCATACTTCAGGGCATCTCTACTTTTCTATCAAAGATAACAAGAGCTCTATTAAGTGTGTGATGTGGCGTTCTTCTGTGGCAAAAATGAAGTTTCGCATCCAAAAGGGTATGCATATAGTAGTAGAAGGTTCTGTTTCTGTCTATACACCTAGAGGGGAGTATCAGTTTCAGACAGTACGTATAGAGCCTTTTGGGCAAGGGGCATTGGCATTGGCATATGAACAGCTCAAAGAGAAGCTCAAAGAGAAAGGCTATTTTGACGCACAAAGGAAAAAGCTCATACCTAAACACATCCAAAAAATAGCCCTTGTTACGGCCAAAGATTCAGCAGCACTACACGACATGCTCAAAATCATCGAAAATAGATGGGCAATGGTTGAAGTGACTATAGTTGATACTTTGGTGCAAGGAGAACAGGCAGCACCTCAAATAGCCAGGGCATTGGCATATGCAGATAGTATAGGTTTTGATGTGGTGGTAGTCGGACGTGGTGGAGGAAGTGCAGAGGACTTATGGGCATTTAATGAAGAAGCAGTAGCAGATGCCATATATGCTATGAAAACACCTGTAGTATCAGCAGTAGGACATGAAGTTGATGTGATGATATCTGACTTTGTTGCAGATTTACGTGCAGCTACACCCTCTGCTGCAATGGAGATGATACTGCCAGATTATAAAGAGGTATTGTATACATTAAGTGATATAGAAGTACGTTTTGCACAGAGTATAGAGCAAAAATTATATCATTTAGAGCGTACACTTAAGACGATGGAAGAGATGTTGGTACGTACTTCACCTTCTAGATTGCTTGAGGAGGTGAACAGTACAGTACACTTTGTAAAAGAAGAGTACAAACGCATTATGACATATAAAATGGAGCAATACGAAGTACCTCTGCATACACTACATCATAGTTATTGCCAAAGCATCGCTTTGCTGTGGCAAAAAAAAGAGCAACAATGTGCCTTGGTAGAACAAAAATTCGCATTGAGCAATCCTGCATTGCAGACAAGAGAAGGATGGGCACAGATTTCTGTCAATGGAAAAAAAGTGCCATTGGATTCATTGGTACCGAAGCAAACATTTACCCTGCAAGATGCCCATCAAAAAGTAGAAGCCTTATGTATAAACAGTCAGAAGCATTAGGCACAGTCTGTATGGTGCGTGTTTAATGCAGATATGATATAATTAAACCACTAGTGGGAAGGTAGGGTTTATGGAATCACTCTTAGTTAACTTACAACAGTTATGGATCTCTATGTCATTTGACAGTATCTATCTTATTCTCCTGTTATCGATACTTTTTGTAGGGATTTATTTCTATTCACTTTCTCGCACCAAAAAAGAATTGCTTAAAGTGGTAGACAGTAAAGTAAAAATTTTTGAAAAAGCCTTTGATATCTCCGAAGATGCTATGCTGATACTCTCGGATACAAATAAAATAGTGTATGCCAATAATACGATGAAAAAACTTCTTTGCCTGGAAAATGATTTTATGTTTAAGCCATTGAGTAAAATACCAAGAATAGAAGTAAAGTCAAAGTGGGTTTCGTTGGATGAACTTGTTCATAAAGAGAAAATACAAGTAAAGGATAGAATGCAATCTTATTTGCAAGTAAATCTATCTGTAAATGGAAATGATGATAACATCCCTGTAAATATCTATATTGACAGTAGCCCTTTGGGACTGCGACATAATATGTGGTGTAAGATTATCTATATGCATGACCTGCGCCAGAAAAAGGAGCAGGAGGTTATAGGGTACAGACATCAACTTACAGGTTTGCCTAACCAGTCACAGTTAACACATGATTTAAATGCACTCTATTCCAAGATACATCTAAAAGAACAAAAACTTGGCTTGGTATTGATTGATATAGATGATTTTTCTACTTTACGTTCGATTGTAGGATATGAGCAAATCAATGCAATACTTAGTAAGTTTGCTGGCTATTTACAAAGTATATCTACAAAACTAGATATATCTGTTTATCATACATATTATAATAATTTTTTGGTTACATTGGCTAATGTAGATGATGACAAAGAGATACTTGCATTTGTAGACAAGATACAAAAACAGTTGGCATCTTTTTATAAGATAAAAGATGTAAAACTGCATTTAACTGCTTCTGTAGGAGTAAGTATTTATCCGCAAAGTGGTTCTACTAGAAATTTGCTCGATAAGGCATACAAAGCTTTGAGTACCGCACAAGAACTTGGAGAAGGTCGTGTCTATGTATATGAAACAGAAAAATCAGCCCATGATTATGATGAGTTGCTTTTACACAATGAAATGCATGAAGCTTTAGAGAAAAATCAATTTGAAGTCTATTATCAGCCTATCGTAGATGCTAGATCTAAAGAAATTGTATCTGCAGAAGCACTCATACGTTGGATGCATCCACAATATGGACTGATTGCCCCTTATATTTTTATTCCTATTATGGAAAAAACAGGATTTATTATAGAATTGGGAAAATATGTTCTTGAAGAGGTACTCAAACAACAAAAACGTTGGGAGCTATTTAAGTTCAAACAAATTGATGTTGCCATCAACATAACACTTTTAGAGGTAGAACAAAAAGATTTTGTTGACAATGTTGCAAAACAGATACAGCATCATCAGGTAAGACCAGAGAAGATAAAATTTGAGATAACCGAAGGTTCTGCAATGATAAGTGAAGAGTCTACACAAAAACAATTTAGGAACCTTAAAAATTTAGGTGTAGGTATATCTCTTGATGATTTTGGTACAGGCTATACGTCATTTTTATACTTGAAAAAATTTCCAGCAGATGTACTCAAAATAGATAAAACAATGATAGATTATATTTTAACCAACAATGAAGACCAAAGAATAGTCAAAGCGATGATAGACCTGGGACACAGTCTTGGTATGAAAGTGGTTGCAGAAGGTATAGAAAACAAACGGATGTCTGAGATGCTTACTAATTATGGATGTGATTTATTGCAAGGATATTATTTCAATAAACCACTTCCTGTGTTTGAGTTTCAAAAATTATTACGATAAAAGAGGATAAATATGGATAATATGATTGTAGTTGTTATAGCTTTATGTATGGTGCTTATAGTATCTATAGGTCTTAGCGTTTGGTATAAAAGAAAAACAAAAAAGATACAAGAAGAGTTAAATCTATTTAAAAAAGAAAAAGAGTATTACTCTGAAGCAATTATGGTTTTGTCTGAGTCGTATAGTGTCGTTTTTGCTAATCAATCGGCAAAAGTATTGTTTTCTTTGGATGAAAACTATAATAAGATTGTGAACAACAAGCCAATAGAATTAAAAATAGATACAGCAGAACCCAAAGATTTTTTTGAAGTTTTAAAAAATGAATCTGAAAGAAAAGAAGATACTTTTCATTTACAAAATGTCCTGCTTGTTATCAATGGTAAAATGAAACAAGTGAATATTTATGTAGATAAAAGTGCGTGGAATGTAGATAAAAAAATTACATGTGTAATAGATATGCAAGCAGTAACACCAACAGAAGCTAAAAGTATACAAAAAGAAGGTGGCATAGACTTCTTCACTAATCTGCCAAGTCAGTTTTCTGCACTTTCTGATATAAATACTTCAGTGATAGAATCTCAGAAAAAATCTGAAGTATTTTCATTGTTTTTACTGGGTATTGATAATTTTAAAGATTTGCAAATTACTATGGGCTTAGGGGTTTCAAATCAACTCATCAAGAAAATAGCAAGTTATTTTGAAAATCACACCATAGAAAATACGCGTGTATATCGCATGGACTGTGATAAGTTTCTTTTGATTTTAGATAAAGACACAGATAAAAGTACCGTACGTACAATAGCAAAAAAGTTAATTTTAGATATGAAAGATTTTTATAAAGACGATGGCACAGTTCGTCTTACAACATCGGTGGGAATAGTCATGTATCCTGAAGATGGAGAAAATGCGAGCAAACTAATAGACCATGTATATATAGCACTGGCACAGGCACAAAAAGAGAGTGAAACAAATATAGGTTTTTTTGAAACAGAATACAAGTCTATACATAAAGATGAGATAAAGATGAATGATGAGATTTTAAAAGGACTCAAAAACCATGAATTCTTTTTGTATTATCAGCCAGTGTTTAATTTAAAAACAGAAGAGATGATTGGTGCAGAAGCATTAATACGATGGAATCACCCAACACTTGGGCTTATTACTGCAGATAAGTTCTTAGATATTGCAAAAAAAACAGGGCTTATTGTAAATATTGGAGAGTATGCTTTTAGAGAAGCAATCATGCAACGGAAACAATGGAATCAGCAGGGTGTAAAAAGTTTTAAAATAACGATAAACCTTTCGCTAAAAGAGATGCAAGTAGATACATTTATATCAAAACTACAGACTTTATTTGAGGACCATAAGGTCAACCCAAAAGACTTTAACCTAGATATCACAGAAGCATCTGCTATGTTTAATATAGATAAAACAATTATGGATTTTAAACTTTTTAAAGATTTAGGTGTTTCTCTTTCTATAGATAATTTTGGAGCAAGCTATTCATCATTAAAACATCTTCAGCTATTGCCCCTATCTACCGTAAAGATTGACAGGTCACTTATTTTTGATTTAGAAACCAATTTGGATCATCAAATCACTGTAAAAGCACTCATAGGGCTGATACATGGATTTGGGTTTGAAGTGACCGCCGAAGGTGTTGAGACATCCAAAGAGTTAGTACTTTTAGGGGAGTACGGATGTGATAATGCACAGGGGTATTTGTACTCTAAACCACTTTCAGCAGTTGATTTTGGAGAATTGTTAAACTGATATTTTTTGGTTTCGACACTAAAAACATGAAACTATTCATGTTCTCTTCATGCGTTCCTGCCTACGTGGCTACGCATTCGCTTCGACCACTTCGGTTTCGAACCTATAAACGACAAACTATTGTCGTTTATTTACGGTTCTCACATCATACCTGGCATGCCACCCATGCCTGACATGTCAGGTGCTGGTGTAGAAGGTTCAGGTATATCAGAGACAGTAGCTTCAGTGGTGAGCAATAAAGAAGCGACTGAAGTGGCATTTTGCAGTGCTACGCGTTCGACTTTCAGAGGGTCAATGATACCAGCTTCAAGCATATCTACATACTCTCCAGTGGCAGCATTGAAGCCCAGGTTGCTATCTTTGGCATTTGCAATTTTATCTGCTACCACACCCGCATCAAAGCCCGCATTTTGTGCTATTTGTTTCATAGGGGCAAAGACTGCTCTTAATATGATGTCAGCTCCTACGGCCTCATCATCTTTAAGGTCAAGTTTGACTGCCTGACTTGCTTTTATCAAGGCAGCACCGCCACCAATAACGATACCTTCATCTACCGCTGCTTTGGTTGCAGAGAGAGCATCATCTACTCTGTCTTTTTTCTCTTTCATCTCTGTCTCGGTGGCAGCACCTACTTTGATGACAGCCACACCTCCAGAGAGTTTTGCAAGACGCTCTTGTAGCTTCTCTTTGTCATATTCACTAGAGGTACTTTCAATTTGTGCCTTAATTTCATTGGTTCTTGCAACCACAGCATCTTTGCTGCCTTTGCCATCTACTATAACGGTATTGTCTTTGTCTATGACTACACGTGATGCCTGTCCCATATCAGCCAAAGTTACTTTCTCCAGTGTAAGCCCTAGCTCTTCTGTAACAAGGGTAGCACCTGTCAGGATAGCGATATCTTTAAGCATCTCTTTTTTTCTATCACCAAAGCCTGGAGCTTTGACAGCAGTAATATTGAGTACACCTTTTAGTTTATTTAAAACCAAAGTCGACAGAGCTTCACCTTCTATATCATCAGCAATGATAAGAAGTGGACGTCCAGCCTGCTGCACCTGTTCAAGTAATGGCACCATATCTTTAAGGGTAGCGACTTTGGCATCTGTCAAAAGAATAATCGGTGATTCAAGCTCACATGTCATTTTCTCTGTATTGGTTACAAAGTAAGGAGAGATATATCCTCTATCAAACTGCATACCTTCAACCACTTCAAGATCATCATTAATCCCTTTGGCTTCTTCTACTGTGATGACACCATCTTTACCCACTTTTTCCATCGCTTCAGCGATAAGATTACCAATAGTCTCATCAGAGTTTGCAGAGATAGTGGCAACCTGTGCTATCTCTTTTTTGTCTTTGACCTCTTTAGAGATTGTCTTAAGCTCCTCTATGATGGCTGTACTTGCCTTGTCCATACCGCGTTTTACCTCTATGGGATTTGCACCTGCGGTGATATTTCTAAGACCTTCCTTAAAGATGGAGTGTGCCAAAACTGTAGCTGTAGTCGTACCATCACCTGCTTCATCTGCAGTGTTGCTTGCTACCTCTTTGACCAGTTGTGCACCCATGTTTTCAAGGGAGTCTTCAAGTTCTATCTCCCGTGCTACAGAGACACCATCTTTTGTAATATGTGGTGCACCATAGCTTTTTTGTATCAATACATTACGACCTCTGGGACCCATAGTTACTTTTACTGCATCTGTAAGTTTACTTACACCTTCAAAAAGTCCGTTTCTTGCTTTATCTGAAAAAAATATCTCTTTTGCCATAGTTAAACTCCTTTTTTATTTTATAAGACCAAGTACTTCTTTACTTAGCAGAATAAGGTTCTCTTCACCTTCGATAACGATTTCTTGACCTGAATAGTTTGCAAACACCACAGTGTCACCTACAGAAATGCCGTCTTCTTTGGCTTCTGGTCCTACTGCGACAACCTTACCTTCAAGTGGTTTCTCTTTTGCAGAATCAGGAATGTATAGACCTGAAGCTGTCTGGTTGGATTGTTCTTCACGTTTGACTAACAGTCTGTCTTTTAATGGTTCAAATGCCATAGTGACTCCTTTAATTGTTTATTTTTTGTAATTGGCATTGTAGTGATTTTTTTTAAAAATGTCAATAGGTTTCTTTATTTTATTTAAATTATATGAGTCACTATGACTAAACTATGGTTTTTTCTTCAAATTTATGTTTTTTTACTAAAATACATTGACAATAAAGCATTCTTTAGATAAAATTCCGTCTCTTCACAGATAGTGGTAAGGTAGCTCAGCTGGTTAGAGCGCTGGTCTCATAAGCCGGAGGTCGGGGGTTCAAGTCCCCCTCTTACTACCACTTTTTTCTAATTCTCAATAATTTTGACATATTTTGACATATTTGCGATACACTTTTGAGTGGATTTGATTGAAATAGGATAATATTTTGAAATATTTAATCTTAAAAAATATAAAAATATGATATTCTTAGCTCATAGGTATTTAGACTATGCATCATTTCAACAAGGACAAGGAGTTTTATCATGGTTAAGAAAGTAGCAATTGCACTTTTATGTGTGGCATTAGGAAATACAGTGTATGCAAGAGAGATTACTGAGAGTCAAAAGTTTATCGGCGTAGAAGTAAGTATAACTGAGGTACAAGGTCAACAGCCTAGTGATACAAGTGATGATACCTCTTTTGGTGTACGCGTAGGTGCACAAAATGAACAGTGGAGAACAATGTTTATATTGAACTACTTTGACAGTGGAGAGCATAATGTAGAAAAGCTGTTTCTCACAGTGGACTATTTTTTCATGAAGACAGATGTATATGACAGTTATGCACTACAACCATACCTAGGTGTGAATGTAGGGTATATGAATTTTGAGAGCAACAAAGGTGTTGATGCGGATGGATTTGTGTATGGTATGCAAGGCGGAGTAGTCCTTGATGTGACAGAAAAGGTTGGCTTTGATGTTGGGTACAGATACTCACTCTCAAGTGCAGATGAGTTAGACCACACAGGTGATGTGGTATTTGGATTGAATTATCAATACTAAGCGTAAACAGAAGGAACAAAAATGAAAAGAAATACAGTATATGCTTTTATGTTAGCTTTAGCATTGGTATTGTCGGCTTGTGGTGGTAATAGTATAGAAGATGTCCCTGCTGGACAGACTCCTACAAATTCAGATAGGAATACAACAGGTAAAATTACTACAGCATTACAAGGTATTACTCTTGACAAAAATACAGGAGATGCTGCTGCGAATATTGTGGTAACAAGTACGTATGAAAGTACCGTAACTGCTACATTAGATAAGATGAATCTTATATTGGGTGGTTGTCCTTTGGTCAATGGCTCAGTCCAAGCCAACCCAGACACAGTAACACTCAATCAGACAAACCCAAGCAGAAATGTTGTCTTAAGTGGAAAAATGACAGATGCAAATTGTATTCCGACTTCTTATCAATTATCTGCTACCAATACATTGGTAGATGGTAATGGTAAATCAACAATTGGTAAGTTTTTGGGAACAAGTCAAGCTATAAACTCCTCTCAAATAACAGTAAATGATTCCAGTATATTAAGTATTTCTGTTGCAACAAAACAGTTGGACATTAATGAGTCAGGTGTAGAAAAAAATATCACAGTCAATGTGCTTCAAGGAAGTGTGGGTGCTGCAAATAAAAATGTGAAAATTACGAGTATGAGTGGAATTGTTGGTTCTTTTGCCGCCCAAAGTGTTGCATCAGATGCCGCAGGAGATGCTGTTTTTGCTTATACTTCGCCTACACCGATAGTAGATAGTAATATGACTGTAGAATTTTGTCTTGAAGACAATTCATCGGTGTGTGATACTGCCAAAATAAATCTTACAACAGGTAAAATTGTTACTCCCTCTGAACCTATTGACAATATTAACTACTTTATTACATTTGTACCTAATGGTGGGGTAAACAACCTTGCTTTGGGCACAAGAAACAATGCCATTGTGACCTTAATAGATAAAGATACCAAAGCACCGATACCAAATGAAAGAATTAAAAGTATTTCCGTAACATCCAAAGATGCAAGTGTTTTAAAATTGACTCCTGAAGGTGGAGGAAATCCAGCAACTAGTATTGCATTGGGATCAAAACGAAATAATGTTTCTGTACTTTTAACTGCAGATGCTAAAAATTCTGGTTTAGCTATTGTCGAAGTGATTATTGAATATACAAATCTTAATGGTGTACTCAAAACCAGAGGACAGCTTTTTTCAGTTGCAGTATTGTCAGGTGAAGCAACAGCATTTTCTATCAATGATAATGGTGTGGGATATAATTTCGATACTAAACAATTTGAGCATAAATTTATAGTGCAGGCAACAGATGCAAGTGGGAACCCTATTGCGACTACAGGCTTTATTAATGTAAGTGCTATGGCAAGTTTTGCTAAAGATGCTTCGGGTAACGAGATACTTTATGGAAAAAACAATACTGCAGTCAGTGCTACACTCAGTCCAAATAATGGTAAAGCATCCCTCTCTTTAACAGGAGCGGCACCTTTTGATTCTCCAAATATCCTAAAAGAGAGAGCCTTTGTAGCAGTCTTTGGTGATGTGAGAACTTATGAAGCACTTGGTAAATGGGATATAGAGAAATTTCTATCAGCAGATACGCTGGACTTGAGTAATGAGTATCACGGAGAAGCGCATGCTGGTTTAGGTATGGCTATAGGGTATAACTATAGAGATAAGATATGTACAAGTACTTTTGCGGAGTCTGTAGTTGTTATAGATTCTGCGGATGGTACTTATAGGCTAGATGAGACAGGTAAGGCGATTGTAATACTTAAATACGATTCTTATATGGTAGGGAAACGTGCCATGATTCTTGTTAATATGACAGGATTGGATCCTGCTACGGGGAAAGTGTTACGTAGTGGTGAAGTGCATGAGCAAACACTGCATTTTCATCTTCCTCTTAAGGGACGTACTGTAAAAGTACCCAAAGGTGCTACGAATATTAATGTAGGGATTTCTGGAATAATTGATACAGGCACGGCAGATGAGTGGGGTGTATACAATTCAACATTTAGTTGTGAGTTGGATTTAAGTAATGCCGTTATAGTAAGTGGTCCAATTAAAAATGATCCTGTATCATGTGATAACCAAGGTAGAGCTTTTTTACGTTATGTTGTTAGCTCTACTGGTGATGAAGGTTCAGTGACATTTAGTAAATGTCAGGTTGATAGCGAACCTCTATTTTAAATGATGAACTCCATAAGAGTGTAAGCTCTTATGGGTATTAAACCACTTTTTCTAAACTTTCCACTATAATCTCATAAACATTTCAAAGCCAGGTAAATCATATGATAGACTTAAAATACCTCCAAAACAACTTCGAAGAAGCATCGGCAAAACTTCAGAAAAAAGGTGTAGAGACAGCTACGCTTGAAAAGCTTCAAAGCCTTTTTACATCACTTAAAGAGGCCAATGCTACATTGGAATCCATGAAAGCAGAGCAAAACAGTATGTCTAAACTTTTTGGGCAGTACAAAAGAGAAGGCAAAGATGTCTCTGAGCTCAAAGCCAAGGTAGATACCAACAAAGAAGCGATGGTTCCCGTACAGGAAAAAGCACGTGAAGCTGAGGAAGCATTGTACGCTGTGGCACTGGCTATCCCTAACTTTCCAGACGACTCTGTACCTGAAGGTGCAGACGAGGAAGATAATGTCGAGCTTCGCAAAGTATTGGAGCCAAGAGCATTTGACTTTAAGCCCAAAGAGCATTGGGAACTTGCACAAATGAATGGATGGATAGACTTTGAACGTGGCGTAAAACTTGCAAAGTCTCGTTTTTCAATTCTAAAAGGTGAAGCTTCCAGACTTGAACGTGCTTTGATAAACTTTTTTTTAGATAGTAACCGTGAAAAAGGTTTTGTAGAGTACTCAGTACCATTTTTAAATAATACAGCCATGATGTTGGGTACAGGGCAATTACCTAAATTTCAAAATGATCAGTTTAAAATTTGTGATGAAGACCTCTATCTTATACCTACAGCAGAAGTACCACTAACCAATATGTACAATGATGAGATACTCTCTGAAAAAGAGTTGCCACTACTTATGACAGGATACACACCATGTTTTAGAAAAGAAGCTGGTAGTGCAGGCCGTGATACAAGAGGTATCATACGTCAACATCAGTTCAATAAAGTTGAAATGGTAGCCATTACCCATCCTGATAAGTCAGAAGAGGTATTTGAACTGATGGTACAAAATGCTTCAGATATACTTACAGCTCTTGGGCTGCCTCATAGAGTAGTGGAGCTTTGTGGTGGTGATTTAGGTTTCTCTGCTGCTACGACCATAGACCTTGAAGTATGGCTTCCTGGGCAAAACCAATACCGTGAGATAAGTTCTATCTCAAATACCAGAGAT
>JALWME010000193.1 GCA_027083995.1 Sulfurovum sp. | reverse complement strand
ACAAAGCCTATCTTGGATAAAAACCAAATCAGTGCAGCGATAAAAGAGGAGATGGCTGCAGCCTGGAAGTCTATGTGTATATTTGCAGAGAGTTGGTAGGCGATATAGAAGGTCATCCAAGTCATCAGAAATGGCAAAAAAGCATACACATGTATGGCAGAAGTAAGTTTACTTGTATCAAGATAGCCTTGTAAAAATGATGAGAGATAGTAGGAGATACCTAGTATAGCAGGGATGATAAGCAGAAGTAAAAGGTAGGTTTTGGAGGCTTGGAAAAAGCTACGGCAAGGGGTATCGAAAATATCGTTGACAATATAGTCATAGTTTTTAAAAAACATAAATACCGCAAAGGTAACATACCCACCACCCACATACCCCAGCTTATCTGTACTCTCCATAAAGGTATTGATATACTGCATCACTACTTTAGAGTCTGTAGGCATAAGGTTTGAAAAGATAAGTTTCTCTATTTTACTATAGACCGAGTCAAATAGTGGCATAGAGGTAAAAACCGAAAAAACGATGACCATAAGAGGCAGTATAGAAAAGAGTGTTGACCAAGACAGTGACGAAGCATAATGACCCAACTTATCATCAAAGAGATCTGAAAAAAAATCTCGTATAAAGAGATAATAGTTTTTAAAGATGACTTTAAATTGGAAATTGTGCTTCACTTTAAATCCTTGGTTTGTTAAAGTGCCTAGTTGTGTAAGGTTTGCTCATTTTATGTTCTATGATGGTAATCCCATTTTACCAGGATTGAGTATATTGTTTGGGTCAAAAGATTTTTTGATATCTTTAAACAGATTAATCTCCATCTCATTAAAAGCGATACCCATAAATGGTGCTTTAGATGTACCTATACCATGTTCTCCAGAGAGTGTACCTCCCATCTCTACTACCATTTGGAAAATCTCTTCTATGGCTTGGTGACCTTTGTCAAGTTCCTCTTCTTTGGAGCCATCTACCATGACATTGACATGGATGTTTCCATCACCTGCATGTCCAAAACAGGGTACTTTAAATCCATACTTGTTACCTATGCCATAGATAGCTTTGAGTGCTTCTGGAAGCATAGAACGTGGCACTGAGATATCTTCGTTAAGTTTCTTGGAACCGAAGATAGTAATAGACTGTGAGGCATTACGACGTGCAACCCAAAGCTCATCACGATGACTCTTGTCATGGGCAATGATGAACTCCTGAGCGTTGTTTTCTTTAAATGATGCTTCTAATGTTTCAAGCTGAAAGGCTACTTCTTCAGGAACATTACCATCGACATCTCCTATAAGTAAAGCACCTGAATCTGCAGGAAGGTCGATACCCAGTTTTTCTTTAAGAGCCTGTACAACAAGTGCATCCATAAACTCCATAGCTACGGGGTTTGCACCACCTGAGAGTGACTTAAAGACTGCATTCATAGCATCTTCTACCGAAGGGAAGATACCCATGTATCCTTTTGTATATTTAGGTTTGGGGATGAGTTTTAGAGTCATTTCGGTAAGTATGGCAAGCGTACCCTCTGAGGCGATGAGTATGCCTGCTGTGTTATAGCCTGCCACATCTTTGATGGTACGTTTTCCTGCACGTATAATGTCACCATTGGCTCGTACTGCACGCAGTGCCATTACATAGTCTTTGGTGATGCCGTACTTTGCAGCTCTCATGCCCCCTGCATTCTCACTCACATTACCACCCAAAGTGGAGTACTCTTCACTTGCTGGGTCTGGTGGGTACATAAGTCCTACTTCTTCTACGGCACGCTGCAAGTCCATATTGATGACTCCTGGTTGGACCACGGCTACCATGTTTTCCATATCGATTTCTAAGATTTTATTCATATGCTTTTCTAAGCCAAGGACAATGCCGCCATTTGTGGGTAAAGCACCTCCTGTAAAACCAGAGCCTGCTCCTCTTGCTGTGATGACTATAAGATGTGTATTGCAATACTTAAGTATGGCAGAGACATCTTCTTCATCCCGTGGGAAAACTACAGCTTCTGGCTCATAACGTGTACGTGTGGCGTCATAAGAGTAGGCGATGAGGTGTGCTTTATCAGAATAGACATTCTCTTTACCTACGATGCTTTCAAAGTGTTTGATATGTTTTGAATCCAGCACTATAAATTCTCCATGATTTGATAATAATTACCTAACTTACTTCTTCCAAACCATCCTGTGTCTATCTTATTTAATCGCATAAAAAATGGGGATTTACCAGATTGAGGCAAATTGCTTAGTGGTTTTTGATTGATTATTTTTCCTGAGATGGGGTCAAGTAATTTGGCTTTATTTTGTGCAATAATATAGATAAGTCCTACCTGATACTCTTTTGCAAAAGATGCAAGGTTTTGCTTACTGGGACCCACTTCTCCTGCCTTGCTAAGAAAAAGTGCATAAAGGTCTGGATGTATCCAGTTTTTATTATGCTGTGAAGTGATTCTTGTATATGTTTGAGCATCTGGAGCCAAAAGAAGCACATTGTTGTAAAGATGTCCTCCTATCACTTTGTCACCAGCTTTGATAGCTGTTTTGATAGTAGGTAGTTCATCATGATGGATAATATCTGTAGTGAGTAGTTTTACTGTTTTTGGGGCATCTTGTACGATACGGCTTGTAATCGCCTCTAGCCCATTGCCATAATCATGCACAATAACACCAGACATGCCATCGGTAGGGAATGGATTGTTGAGCGAGACTGAATCTTTTGAAACACTTGAGATAGAAGTATGTACTGTTTGAGGAAAAAAACCTGAGAATAGTGGTAATGAAAGTAAAGTAATAAGTGCTATTTTACGCATAGCTGTCCTTTA
>JALWME010000192.1 GCA_027083995.1 Sulfurovum sp. | reverse complement strand
TCTTACTCTTTTTTTACCATTTTTATCAATAAGAATCATCTTCATATTTTCTGAAAGCGTCTGTCCGTCATCCCGTGCATCTACCTTTTCCATAATCGCACGTGCTTTAGGGTCATCTGCAAATAAGTTTGTCGTCACAAGTGAAAGTCCTAATGTTAATCCAATGAGTAATTTTTTTGTATTCATACTATTCTCCAATTTTTAATTTTAATTTAATGCAAAGCATCATCTTATCCAGCCACGCTTAGCCACAACCATCATAAGTGCAGGTGCAATCAGCAAATCTGATAACAAGGCTATGACAATGACTGAACCTGTAAGCAGCCCAAAGTTTTGTACCGATATCATCTGAGCCATTAAATAAGCATAAAAGCCCAAAGAGAGTACAACAGTAGTAATAACCATTGCCTTACCTGTAGTATAGAAGGTTTGCTGTATCGCTTTTCTTTCATCACCGCTTTGAAGGTAGTATCTTCTAAAATTGTGTAGAAAGTGTATAGTATCATCTACTGCTAGTCCAATAGCGATACTTCCTATAAGCAATGTAAACATATCTAGTGGGATATTTACCATATACATAAGTAACAATCCCACGATAATAGGTATCAAATTGGGTATCATACTAAGTAAACCCATACGTATTGAACCCAAAATAAACATCATCATAATAGAGATGAGTACAAATGCTATAAAGTAACTCTTCACCGAAGAGTTGATGGCATTTGCAAAGGTGTTGATGAGCAATGGTATCATCCCTGTAGTCTCAACTGTATCATCAGGGAAAGTCTTAGAGACTTCTGTTTTAACATAGTTCAATACTTTTACTGCTTTAACGGCATCTGTCCAAGGTAATTTTATTGTGATACGTGCTTTTGAGAACTGAGAATCAACTACATCTTCCAAATCATCTGATCCAGAGTTTTCAAAAAGCAACAGTTCTTGAGAGACCAAATTGGCATCTTTGGGTATGCTATAGTATTTCTCATTATTTTCATGTAATGCCCTATTGGTTTCCTTGACTATAGTAGCCAACGAAACCACCTTGCCTATGTGCGTATATGCATCTACATATGTTTCAAGTCGGGCAGACATTTCATTGAGTTTTTCTAGTCTTACTGGATTATTCCATCCATTTTCTACCCCTGTATCTACGATGGCTTCAATGGTAACTGTACCATTCATCTTCGCATCTATGACTTCTGTAGAGACTCTGTTTTCATTATCTGCCTGGAACCAATACAGAGGGTTGTGTGAGAGTTCTATCTTCATAGATGCAAACAATGCCACAATTACCAAAATAGCAGAACCTATCAAAATTCCTTTATAGTACTTGATGGGAAAGAGTGCCAAGATACCCATGAGTTCGTCAAATTTACCTAAGCTTTTTTGCATTTTTGGCTTTAGTCTTGTAAGACTAAGCAGTGCAGGAAGTAAAGTAAGGGTAAGCAACAAAGAGACCATCACACCAAAAGATGCAAATAAACCCAAATCTGAAATAGGAGCCACTTCAGAACCAGCAAATGACCCTACACCTATAGCCGTAGTGACTGATGTCATAGCTATAGCAAGACCAGAGTGTCCCAAGGTGTAACAGAGTGCCTTTTTTTTATCTCCTTCTTTGTTAAAGCTATCAAAAAATATAGACAAAATATGTACCGTAGCCCCTACAGAAACAGCCAATAACAAGGATGGTACTATCTGTGTAGGCAATTTGAATGCCACACCAACCCATGCCATCATCCCCACTGTAGTAGCTAAAGATAGAACAATGACAATAAGTGGATAGACTACAGCAGAGATACGTCTAAACATGACAAATAAAAATACTATGATAACAAGGAATGTAATACGTGTAAACTTTTGCATATCTGCTTTCATTTGAGCTTTTAGTGCATTGTTGACCGCAGGACTTCCTGCTACATATATCTCCAATCCTTTTTCTTTGTAACTGTCTACTATATTGTGTATGACTTTAAGTAGTTCTGCATTTTCTGCATCCGTAAGAAATTCTCTTACTTCAGCTGTAGCTTCTGTCTTGATTTCATCATCACTAAAAGCTTCTTCTATAGACTCTTCTTGTACACCCACATGAGAGTAGGTATCGGTCTCTATGACTATTGTCGTCATATTGCCATCTTGTGAAAGTAACAAATTTCTATAAAAATGTGATGCCAATGCTTGCTTTTTGATTACATCCACCTGTGCTTGTGTGGTAGGCATAGGATCCAATAAATCGTCTGTGATGAGTTTATCTTCTTCGCCTCTGGTGTTACGTACATTATAGAGTGAAGTAATCTCATCTATGTATGGTACCTTTTCTTCCAACTCTTCATGTAAATTTCTAAGTGTCACAAGAAAACCCACTGTAAATATCTCATCACTCTTGATGGCAAGTACGATGCGTTCATCTCGTCCAAACTGATCTCTAAATTTGTTGTATTCTAAAAGTACTGGGTCTTCAGGATGCATAAAACCTTCTGTAGAGGTATCCATCTTTATCTGTGGTATATGTGCAAGTGGAGCTGCCAGTAGTACAAGTACAACGAGCATAACTTTAAAAGGGTTGTCGTGTATAATCCCTCCCATGTTTGCCATGAAATTTTCTAACTTTTTATGCATTTATATCCTTTTGTTTCTCTTCTGGTTTTTTATCCATCACCGATAAGAGTGCTGGCAGAAAGAGCAAGTCTACTATGAGGGCGATAACAAGTGCTGATGCTGTAACCACTCCAAAGTTTTGATTGGGTGTGAAAGTAGAAAATACAAACACAGAGAAAGAAAGGCTTAGTACTATGGTGGTAAAAAATATCGCTCTTCCTGCATAAT
>JALWME010000191.1 GCA_027083995.1 Sulfurovum sp. | reverse complement strand
GTCTATTGGCATCTTGTTTGCTTTTCCAAAAAAAACATCTGCTATAAATCTCAAAGAATAGGCAACCGAAAATATACCTGCTATAGTAGCCAATAGAGGCATCACAAATGTAGATCCGTCAATTATTGCTCTTTCAAAAAACATCTCTTTACTCAAAAAACCATTAAGCGGTGGCAAACCAGCCATTGATGCTGCTGCTATCATAGCCAATGTGGCAGTATAGGGCATAAATTTAAACAATCCACCAAGCTTAGCCACTTCTCTCGTTCCTGTTTGATGGTCGATAATACCCACCACCATAAATGAGGCAGCCTTAAATGCAGCATGGTTGATAATATGAAAAACTGCAGCAAGAACCGACAGTGGCGTTGACAAACCGAACAAAAATGTAATCAAACCCAAGTGACTTACTGTAGAGTAGGCCATAATCCCTTTTAAGTCCTGCTTGAAAAAGGCCACAAATGCCCCTATTAGCAAAGTGATTAAGCCCGCAAGAGTGACCCAGGTTATCCAAAGATCTGTTTGCCCATAAATCGGATAAAATCTAGCCAAAAGAAAGATACCCGCCTTGACCATAGTCGCAGAATGCAAATAGGCTGATACTGGTGTAGGTGCTGCCATAGCATGGGGTAACCAAAAATGAAATGGAAATTGTGCTGATTTGGTGACAACGCCTAAAAAAAAGAGTACAAATATACCTGTAAAGTATGGACTGGCCACTATAACATCTCTACTCTGTAAAAGTATAGAGAGTTCATAAGAGCCCCCCACAAATCCCAAAAGCAGCATACTGGCAAACAGAGCCAATCCTCCAGCACCAGTTATACTTAGTGCCATCAAAGCACCCTCTCTTGCTGCTTTTTTGGTCTGCCAAAAACTAATAAGTAAAAATGAACTTAATGATGTCAGCTCCCAAAATACAACAAGCAAAAGTATATTCTCAGACATGACAATACCAAGCATAGACCCCATAAACAAAAGCATATAACTATAAAACCTTGTCATACTATCCTGTGGCAAAAGGTAGTATCTTGCATAAAAAACAATGAGTATCCCAATGCCCAAAATAATATAGGCAAAAAGCATACTAAGACCATCTATCCTAAAGGAGAAATGAAGACCAACAGTTTCTATCCATACCCATGATTGAACAAGCTTCTTGCCTTCAAAAGGAATATAGGACAATAAAGAGAGTAGTAAAATAGCAAAAAGGGTAATAGCAGCAGCAATCCATGCAGGGGCCAAACGATGCACTTTTGCTGTCATGAAAACCAAAAAAGCCCCCATAAACGGAAGAAGGACAATCAGAGGCAAGCCTATTGTTTCTAGTATCATAAATTTACTACCCTTGGTTTAGATTTATTGTGTTTGAATTTAGGGTGGATTATAGCTATCTTAGGGTTAAAACCACATAATTTGGATTCACTATTCCATATAGTGCGAACCTAAAGACTCCGTACGTGCAAGTGCTGCTTCTACAATAGCAGAAGCTGTATTAAGACGCAGTTGCAACAATCTTCCTATCTCTTGATTTTTCATATCATAGATAAGATTTTTCGCTTCATGTAATCCCTTGGTTGTTCGTATAATCCCTATATCATCCCACATGACCTGACGTAGTTTTTGTTTATATATTTTATCATTTTCTTTGTGCAGAATATTATCGTAATCTTTCTCAAAAGTAGGTATCTTTATCTCTTGCTTTGGCTTTGCCATTATATGCTCTACTGCCCGCTTGGCAAACACTACCCCCTCAAGCAGAGAATTCGATGCCAAACGGTTTGCACCATGTACCCCTGTACGTGCTGCTTCACCTATAACATAAAGTCCTGCCATGCCGGGTATACAGCCATGGCTGTCACATTTTATGCCCCCATTGGCATAGTGAAAAGCTGGGGAGATGGGTGCTCTGTCTTTAGGAAAATGATATCCTATAGCTCCAAATGTACGTGTAATGTTTGGGAAACGATGTTCAAACCACTCTGCCTCAAACATTGAAAAATCCAAATATGCCTGTTTACCAGTTTTGCGTTTATAATCAAAAATACCACGTGAGACGATGTCTCGACTTGCCAGTTCTCCTCGTTTGTCATAATCAAATAAAAAACGTTTTCCATCCTCATCAACCACATGTGCACCCTCACCTCTAAGTGCTTCAGTAAGCAGAAGTTTTCTTGCAAATGGTGTATCTACAAATACAGTTGGGTGAAACTGCATAAACTCCATATCGGCAAGCTCTATGCCTTTTTCTACACAGATACCATGGATATCAGCAGAGACTGTTCTGGAGTTTGTATTGTATTCATACAAAGAGCCAATACCCCCACTTGCAATAATCACATCATCTGCATAAATAGTTGTTGGTTCATAATTTACAGTCGCTTTGACACCATAACAACGTCCATCTTCTATAAGCAAATCATATACCAATGTGTTTTTCTGTAGTTTGTGCCTATTTTGTACCATCATAAAATAGTGCATATACCTACCTGTAGCATCACCACCTGCATGGATGATACGTTCTGTGGAGTGTGCTGCTTCTTTGGTATAGAGTATATTGCCTGCTTCATCTTTGTCAAATGCCATACCTCTGTCTATAATATCTGCTGTTGTATGTAATGAGGTGCGTGAGAGTATCTCTACAGCTTCTTTGTTATTGTGGTAGGCCCCAGCAGCCAAAGTATCTTCTATATGTAAAGGTACATCTGCTTCGTTTAATGCTGTCACCATACCACCTTGAGCATAAAACGTATTGCACTCCCAGGGGATATCTTTACAGACAACCAATACTTTTTTTTCTTTGGGGATATTCATTGCAGCATAAAGTCC
>JALWME010000190.1 GCA_027083995.1 Sulfurovum sp. | reverse complement strand
CTACTTGTTTAATGGCAGAGTTTTTATCTGTACCGTAACGTTCTGGGCTTTCACCACCCTCTCCTGAGTTTGATTTGCCACCTATGGTATTCATAGCCACTGCAAGTGTTTCATGTGCCTCTTGGGAAATAGACCCCATAGACATAGCAGCTGTTGAAAAACGCTTAAATATCTCAGAGAGCGGTTCAACATCATCAATGCTAATTGGTTTTCTATCACTTTTAAGATTATAGAAATCACGTATAAACTTTTTGTCTCTTTCATTCACTAGCTTTTGTACTTCTGCATAATCTTCTTTGCTACCCGTCTGGGCACATTTTTGAATGGCGGCAATAGTAGGACGAGAGAAGTCATGGAACTCTTCTCCTCTTTTGTACTTATAGTATCCACCTTTATACAATACATTTGCTTTTCCATCAAACTTGTTTGTGAAGGCACGCTTATGATTTGCAGTAAGTCGTTCATCTATATCTTCATATCCTAGTCCAGGGAGTAATCCTACTGTACCAGCAAAACACTCATTGATTATCTCCTCACTAAGTCCTATGGCATCAAAAAGTCTAGAATTTCTATAAGATGAAAGTGTAGCGATACCCATCTTGGACATAATTTTCATCAGCCCTGCACCCATGGCTCGTCTAAAGCGTTTGAGTGTTGCTTTTACCTCTTCTTCACTTTCATCTTCTATATATTGCTCTACCGTATAGTAAAGCAGATATGGAAAAAGAGCTGCTGCACCATATGCAAGCATCACTGCTGCAGTATGTGGGTCAAAGACTTCACCAGTCGCTGCCACGATACTTGTAAGGTGTCTTAGATTTTGAGATAAAAGCTCTTGGCTCAAACGTCCTATGACCATAAGCATCGGAAGTACTTTACGCTGACTATCTAACTCTCTATCATCTAAGATGATAGTTCTTACGCCATTATCTCTAACCTCTATAATAATTTTTTCTATCAGTGCATTGAGACTTTTTTGTATATCGTTTGTATATACGGTAGAGTATTTTCCTACCTTGTAGGCAGCATTATACTTCTCATTACTCTGATCACCAAACTCTTGGAGTAGACAAAACTTCTCTGCTGACATCACAGGAAGTACCGTCTTGAGTCGTTTCGCATGTTCTGGTCCATCTGCCAAGATATTATGTACCTCTCCAAAACCTGTATTGAGACTCATCACTGTTTTTTCACGTATTGGGTCTATGGGTGGATTGGTTACCTGTGCAAACTTCTGTTTAAAGAAGTCTGTAAAGTTTCTCTGTTGGGTTGAAAATGCAGCAATTGGTGTATCATCTCCCATAGCACCTGTGGTCTCTTTGCCCTCAAGCATCATTGGTTTGATAATCTCTTTGACTACTTCTGTTGTAAAGTTAAAGTAACGCTGTTTTGCTTCCATCTCTTCATGGTTTTTAGAACATTTTTCTACTTGTGTATCAGGTACAAACTCTTGAAGATAAGACATGTTTTTACCCAACCACTTGTCATAAGGGTGTGCAGCCTTTAGGTAGTCATCAATATCTGAAGATTTCAATACTTTTCCATGTTTGAGGTCTATGCCCATCATCTCTCCAGACTGTAGTCTCCCACGTTCTGCTATCTCTTCTTCTGGCACTTGCAGTACGCCATACTCTGAGGATATAAGCAATCGGTTGTCTGTTGTCATAATATACTTAGAGGGTCTAAGACCATTTCTGTCTAGTACACATCCAATGTAACGACCATCTGTCATACTTACTGCTGCTGGACCATCCCATGGCTCAAAGCAAGTACTTGCATACTCATAAAATGCTCTAAGTTCAGTATCCATCTGTGGAGCATTATGCCAAGGAGCAGGTACAAGTGATCTGGCCGCTTTAAAGAAGTCTACACCATTGACACGTAAAAACTCCATAAAATTGTCAAGACTTGCAGAGTCTGACATGTCATCCTGTATGACATCTATGAGTCTTTTCATCTCTTCATCAGAAAAAACGTCAGACTTTGCAGTAGCCATCTTGGCTGCAACATTAAAACGGTTTGCTGTGACTGAATTTATCTCTCCATTATGTGCTATCATCCTAAAAGGTTGTGCAAGTTTCCATTGTGGAAGTGTATTGGTAGAGAAACGCTGATGAAAAAGACAAAATGAGATTTTAAAATCAGGATTAGCAAGGTCTTTGTAAAACGCCTTGATATGAGTAGGCATAACTAGCCCTTTATACGATACTACCGAAGTTGAAAAAGAAGGAATATAAAACTCTTTATCTGCTTTGAGTTCTGCCTCTATCTCTTTACGTGAAAGATACACAAGTGCTTCAAAACGATTCGCAGCAACTGCCCCTTTGGGTGCAACAAAAACTTGCTTTATCACAGGTAACATGGCTAGAGCCTGTTCTCCTAATGCATTGGTATCTACTGGCACAGTGCGTATATATAGCACATCAAGATCATTGTTTTTACACACCTTGTTAATAACATCAAAGTCAGATTCATTTTTTGAAAATACCATAGCAACTGCATACGTCTCAGGTAATTCTATGCCCTCCAAGCTCAGCACTTTGGCAAAAAATGATTTGGGTATAGACAGGAGCAAGCCAGAACCATCACCTGTTTTCCCGTCTGCTGCTACAGCACCTCTGTGCATCATACGCGAGAGAGAAGTAACAGCATCTTCCAAGTTTTTATGTGAAGGAGTATTGTCAATTGAAGCCAAAAGCCCAAAACCACAATTGTCCTTAAAGGAGGTAAATAAATCTTGCATGTTTAACCTTAAAAATAAAATCATAACACATCATATAGCGTGTCTGTAATGGTGGGGATTATAGCCAAACAGGAGTTAATATTTGTTTAAGTCATACAGAGCCGT
>JALWME010000189.1 GCA_027083995.1 Sulfurovum sp. | reverse complement strand
AAGCGTCTGGTTATGAGTGCTTCTACAGACTCTATCATATCTTCTGAGAGTGTTGAACCCTGTATATAGTAATCCATCTGTGCCTTAAATGCAGAAGAGCTGACTATTTTAGATACGGCAGATTTTAGTTTACGTGAAAATGGCTCACGCAGTCCATCCAAAGCCTCTTCTCCGCCAAACATTTGTATAGCTCCACCAAACTTTGATTCCATCACAGTCTTTGAAAGTGCGTCAAATGCAGGAGAGAAATCTGCACCTTCAACCAGAGGAGACAAATCAATCTTCCGCTCTTCTTTGGTAAAAAAGTCTCCAAGTTGTTCTTTGGTAAAAAACTGTTTCATAATCATTACACGTATAGACTCTTTAAAAACCTCAAAGTTTTTTTCTATGACACCTGATCCATAAAGATATGGTACACGTTCAAAAAGCATATGAATAGCAAGTTGATTGGTGACAGCTCCTGAGAATGCAAAAAGCCCTGTAAAAAGAGCAGCATCGTGGTATTTTTCAGGTACCACAAATGAAATCCCTATAAAAAGTATAGAAAGTAAATCCGTTACAAAAGCTTTAGACATCTAACAGTAACCTTTTTAAGTCATCTACAGTTCTAACAGCATTCATATGTTCTGAGAAGCCCCAATCTACCATCACATAATCCATCTGTGCATGCTTTGCTGCTTGGGCATCGCGTGGTCCATCACCTATAAATAGACTCTCATGTACACTGTGTTCCAATTCATCAAGTAGCTTATAAAGCATATCAGGGTGAGGTTTGCCTTGCCTTACATCATCATAACAGGCGATACTATCAAATATATCATACACCTCCAAATGTATGAGTGATTCTATGGTTGACCTTCTATACGCATTGGTAGCGACAGCTAATCTATGCTTTTGTTGCTTAAGTGTTTCCAGTAGTTCCTTGATACCATCATAAAGTACCAGTTCTTTTTCATGGTTTTTAGAGTAATACTCTGAGAACCATTTTTCATGGTCTGGATCAAAAGCTTGTGCATGATAGAAAAATTGAGCTGGATTAATATCAGGCTCATTAACATGCCTTAATATATACTCCTGTTCCATAGGCTCAAACCCTATGTTTTTTCGTACATAGTTGATGGCATTGGCTATAGTAAGAGATGAATTAACCAAAGTACCATCCATGTCAAAGATAATGAGCTTTTTATTACTGTTTGGGCTTTGTTGCACTACTTACTCTTTTTTATACTTTTTAATGCACTTTGATTAAATTTGATATAAATAGACAAACTCACAAGTAGCAATGCAACACCCGATATGAGATAGACAGCATATTCCAGTTTGGCAGGATCAGTAAGAGCAAACTTAAAGACAAGCATCAATGCCTCAATAGATAGTGCAATAATAATAGACCCCAAGAAACGTATCATAGTTTGATGACCATCTCCTGCTCCCTCTTTTTTCTCTTTACCCAATACCTCTTCTTCAAATATCGCTTTTACCAGGTCAAAAATGGCCAGTGACAGTGTCAATAGAATTGTCGCTTTAAACATCTCATTGATATCTATAGCTCCCAAATCAATCCCAAAATGCAAAAATGCACTCGCTCCTTTGACAAATAACAACAAAGAAACCAATGCCAATGCAATGGAAAATGCTGTATAGGCTATCTTGCTTGCCATACCGGCATAAGAGTCTATAGAAGATGGATGCACCATACGCAAAATATTGGACAAAGAGATATCTACACAGATAATACAAAGAAGATTATCCGCTTCATTATATATGGGAAATGATGCTGTAATAACCATGGTATTGCTCACAAGAGAGGGGTAAGGCTCTGTAAGTACACAACGATGCTCTTTTACTGTTTTATAGTAATAGGCTCTGTCATCTCTTTGTTCACCTTTTCCTATGCCTTTTAATTTTTTAATTTTAGAGATATTTTCTGTGATTTGTATACCATGTGAATCAAGTGCATAAATCGCCTCTGCATGCGAGATAGTCTCATTGAGCCCTTCTAGCTTAGAGAGTACTGTTGCTATATCGCCATTTACAATATTTTGTGAGATATGCCTACCTATGATATAACAAAGATACGCCCTTGCTTTGGCACGAACTTGTGCATACTCTTGTATCTGTTTAATTTGCATTTGTTTCCTTTTATATGAAATAGTAACACACTATAATACTTTACCTAAAACATCCGTAAAAGAAGTTTTTTGGTTTACAAAAACCTCTGGAGAGATGCTTCCTTTTTGAGAAAATGTAAGTATGGTAGAACCCATCTCAAACCAGCCAAACAACGTTCCACGCTCTAAGGTCAAGTTTTCATAAGTATAGTGTTTTGCTTCTTTTATATCTGAGTTGGTGTTGATATTTTCTTCAAATGTTACTACCATCTTTCCTACGTTTAATGCTCCTACAAGTACTAAAACCTGTGTTCTTCCTTTTGTATCTTCACACTCGATAACAACACGTTCATTTTCGATAAAAAGATTATTCATATTGCGTAACAGCGGAAAGTTGACGGGGTAAAGCTTGCCTGGTATGTGTGTTAGGCTCAATATCTTTAGTGTCATAGGCATATGGTAACGGTGGTAATCTTTGGGTGAGAGGTAAAAATTTATAAACTCCCCTCCTTCTACTTTAGCTGCCAAACCTCTATGGTATTCTCCAAAAAGTGTGTCTATATCATAAGCCATGCCTTTGATTTGATAGGCTCTTCCCTCTGTAATACTGCCTGCATCTGTGATAAGGGCATCTACTCCTGAAATGAGAGCATTTTCATCTTCTGGCAGAGATGGTGGTATGACAAAAGCTCTTGTAAAGAGTTTGTTGAGTGTGGGGTATTCACTGGGATTTTTAAATGCTGACATATCTAAACCCATGAGTTTAACATAGGCTTTGTTAATAAAATTTTGTACAGAAGGCGAAAATGGTTTTGAAGCAAATTTTCCAAAAGCTTGGGAAATAAGAGAAGTATAATGTTTTTTCATCGTTGAAAAATCCTAAATTAAAATTATTTGTATTATATCAGAAATACGATACTATATTTCCAATATACTTTAAGGGCTTACAGATGGCAAAATACATACTCTTTGACACAGAAACCACAGGGAACCAAGAGCAAGACCGTATCATTCAAATAGGTGCTATGATTGTGCATTCACGAGATAAGATAGATGTTTATGATGAACTCTGTTTAGCTGATGTTCCCATAAGTATAGAAGCAATGGAAGTGCATAACATCACACCTGATGTCATAGAAAACCAACCACCCTACCTAGATCTTGAATTTTCTAAAAAACTTGAAGCCTACAACGACAAAAAAAACTACCTTATAGCCCATAATATCTCTTTTGATTTATCTATGGTAGAAAAAGAGGGTTTTGACAACAACTACACCCTTATAGATACTTTACGCTGTGCAAAACACCTACTGCCTGAGAGTCCTTACCACAGACTGCAGTACTTACGCTACTCCCTAGAACTCTATAAAACAGAAGGCGTAGAAGCAGACAAGTTGGGTATAACCATAAAAGCCCATGATGCCATAGGAGATGTACTCGTAATGAAACTGCTACTCTCAAAACTTGTTTTGCTTGCCAAAGAGCAATTTCCAGAAGATAAAAACCCTATGCAAACGCTTGCCAAACTTACGCAAACACCTGTACTCCTCAAAACATTTAGATTTGGAAAATATAAGGGTAGAGAGATTGCCGACATTGCTAAAGAAGACATTGGCTACATGAAATGGATGAAAGGCAATATGGACTTGGATGAAGATATGGCGTTTACATTAGACTATTATTTGAACTAATCTATGCGTTCAGCTTGTCATTTACAAGCTGATTCACCACCTGTGGATTTGCCTTGCCACCTGTGGCTTTAAGCACTTGTCCTACAAAGAAACCCAAGAGTTTGGTATTGCCTGCTTTAAACTTCTCTACATTGTCTGGGTTTTTAGCGATGACCTCATCTATAATAGGAGAAATCACAGCAGGGTCACTTATCTGTATAAGCCCTTTGGCTTCAACAATCTCTCTTGGGTTTTCTCCAGAGTTTACCATCTCTTCAAATACCTGTTTGGCTATTTTACTAGAAATCGTCTCATCATCAAGCATTTTTACAAGCTGTGCTATCTGCTTTGCAGTAAACTTTAATGTATTCACCTCTTTCTCTTTGAGCTCTCTGGCTACATCGTTGGCTACAATATTGGCTAGATTTACAGGAGAATCAAGCTCGCTTAGTGCCTCATCATAAAATGCTGAAAGCTGTGCATCTCTGGCTAAAATATCAGCAACCATAGCATTGAGTTTGAGTAAATTTGTATATCTGTCAAACAGTGCTTGTTCAGCCTCAGTCATAGGTGCTACTTCCCCATCTATCTGTACTTTTTTTACTTGTGCTTTAGACACTCTCTTTGCTTCTTTTTGCTTCTTACCCCAAGAGTCTTTGAGTCCAACGATTTTATTGAACACGGGTTTTTCATCGGTGTAGTCAACAGGGTCAGCATAAAAGTACCCCTCTCTCTCAAACTGAAATCGCACATCTTGTTTTTGGCTTACTACAGCAGGCTCAACCAATGCATTCTTGATGACTTTTAAAGAGTCAGGATTAATATCTTCTATCCCCTCTGGTGCCTCGCAGGCAAAAAGTCTGTCATAAAGTCTTACTTCTACCTCTTTGTGTGCTTTGGCATCTACCCACTGAATGGCACTTTTTACCTTAACACCACTTGTATCATGTCCACTTTTAGAGTCAGGATGGTACGCTGCTTTTATCTCTACTACAGTCCCATTTGCATCTTTGATAACTTCTTTACAGGTGATAATATAGGCATGTTTGAGTCTTACTGGCTGCTCGGGAGTCAGGCGAAAGTATCCTTTTGGTGGTTCTTCCATAAAATCCGCTCTGTCTATGTAAATCTCTTTTGAGAAAGGAAGTTTTCTTGAGCCCTCTTTGGGTACATCCTCTGGATAATATGAGGCATCAAGTGCTTCTGTACCCTCATAGTTTGTGATGGTCACTTTGAGTGGGTCAAGTACACACATTACACGTGGTACCTTTTTGTTTAAGTCATCTCTAATGGCAAATTCAAGTTGTGCTACATCCACCATGGAGTTTGCTTTGGCTACACCAATACTGTCACAGAAGTTTAAAATAGACTCTGGTGTATAGCCTTTTCTTCTAAGTCCTGCAATGGTCGGCAAACGAGGGTCATCCCAGCCATTGACAACACCACTCTCCACCAACTCCAAAAGCTTTCTTTTGCTCATGACCGTATAGTTGATACCAAGCCTCGCAAACTCATGCTGATAAGGACGTGGTGGTTCTAGTCCAAGGGTATCAAGAACCCAGTTGTAGATGTCACGGTTATTTTCAAATTCCAAAGTACAAATGGAGTGTGTCACACCTTCTATATAGTCAGAGAGACAATGTGCAAAGTCATACATCGGGTAGATAGCCCACGCATCCCCTGCTCTAAAATGGTGTGCATGACGTATGCGGTACATAAGTGGGTCTCTCATCTTCATATTGGCTGCAGACATATCTATCTTTGCACGAAGTATGTGTTCACCCTCTTTAAATTCTCCGTTTTTCATGCGTTCAAAAAGGTCTAGGTTTTCTTCCACAGAACGCTGGGCATATGTACTACGCTTCCCTGCTTGGGTTACTGTACCACGTAACTCTTTCATCTCCTCTTCATCGACACTATCGACATACGCCTTACCCATTTTGATGAGTTCTATCGCATAGTCATAGAGTTTAGAGAAATAGTCGGAGGTAAAACGCACATCACCCTCCCAGTCAAACCCAAGCCACTCTACCGCATCTTTGAGTGCCTCTACATATTTGGTATCTTCTGTTGTTGGGTTGGTGTCATCCATTCTAAGGTTACAATGACCGTTATAATCACGGGCAATTCCAAAGTTAATAGCGATAGATTTTGCATGTCCAATATGTGGAAACCCATTGGGCTCAGGAGGAAAGCGTGTAACAATCTCTTGATATTTTCCTGTGTTTAAGTCCTCTTCGACTATGCTACGTAAAAAATCTTTGTTTTTATTCATCGCTGGTAGCCCTTTTTGTATAATTGATGTCATTTTATCTAATTAGTGCTTATCACTTAGAGAATGACTTTAATCACCTTTAAAATATCTATTAAAGAAAAACCACTATAATAGCATTCAAATAAACCCAAAACTTTCGGAGCTTCATAATATGCTAAGATTTGCCACATCTCCTACGGAAGATATGCACATAGGTACCCTACGTATTGCCATACTAAGCTACCTTGTTGCACAGCAAAACAGTATAGGTTTTACTGTACGCATAAACGATACAGACAACGCAAAAAATATAGAGGGTAAAGATACTGAAATTTTACAAATTTTAGAGAAGTTTGCACTTAAACATGACGCTGTATTTCATCAGAGTGAACACTTTCATATGCACCATACACTTGCTCTCAAGCTACTCCAGCAAGACAAAGCCTTTGTCTGTACCTGTGCCAATACAGAAGGTCACTACTCTGGATGCTGTGAAAATGTAGACAAGTCTGCCCATGCCAAACTTAAAGACTCGGGTACACCCTTTGTTATCCGCATTAAAAAACCTAAGCAGCCTGTAGTAATAGATGACCTTATTCAAGGTGATATAAGTATGACACCAAAGGAAGTAGACTCTTTTGTTATACTGCATACAGATGGTACACCTAGTGGTACCTTTGCTTCTGCGTGTGATGACATGATATCAGGTATAACTACTGTCATAGAAGATGAGTCACAGATAACAAAGAGTGCAAGAGTCATACACATCAAAACAGCACTGGGCTACCAAGAAGAGACAATACATGCTCATCTTGCAACCATTCAAAAGGCTCCTACGCTTATCAAGCTTTTTGCAGAGGGTTTTGTGCCTGATGCTATCATAAACTACTTACTTTTGCTTACTAACCCTGATACACCTGAACAGCTGTTTACCCTTCCTGAAGCCATAGAGTGGTTTGATTTAGAAAACATTTCCAAATCCCCGACTACATTTAACATAGATAGACTGCGTTTAATTAACCGTGAACACTTAAGAGCTATGGATAACAAAATACTCTCGACACTTTTTGGTTTTGCCGATGCAGATATAGGAAAACTTGCCAAACTCTATTTGGAAGATGCGTCTACCATCAATGAGTTAGCAGAAAAAATACGAATGGTTTTTGCTCCTAAAACATTTCTCGGAACATATAAGGAACAGATGCGTATATTGGAGCAGATTATACAAGATGCCCCTATGTTCTCAGAGTTTAACGAATTCACCGCTTATATTATGCAGGAGTCTGGACTTCAAAACGAAAAGCTCATGAAGCCTTTAAGACTCTTGCTTACAGGTGCAACGCACGGCCCGGAGCTAAGCGATGTTTACCCACTTATCAAATCATACCTATTGGAGATAGCCTCATGAATGCCCTTATTTACGCGTTAGTACAAACCATACACTCAGTCATCAACATCTATATCTGGATAGTCATTATTGCTGCACTGCTTAGCTTTGTACGTCCAGATCCCTATAATCCTGTGGTACAGATGCTCAACAAACTTACTGAACCTGTAATGTCTTTCATCAGATCCAAAATGCCTTTTGTAGTATTTTCAGGTATAGATTTATCACCACTTGTTGTTATATTGGGTCTACAACTTGTTGACAACTTCATGATGCGTGCCATACTGGGATAGTGATGAAAATAAAATATCTTTTTGTAGCATTTTGTCTACAATTGGCGATGAGTAGTCTTGAAGCTAAAAGACTTAGCTTTTACGAAGTACATAAAATGCCAAAGTCTGTAGAAAAAGACTATTATATATGGCGTTTACTCTCTCAGCCCAATACAACAGTAATGGAAGCAAGAAACATTATACAAGAGGTAAACCATCTAAACAAAAAACTACGTACAGCCTTTAAAAATAAAACTGGTTTTAATGCTCCTAAAATTACTTCTTCCAGAGATATTACTCCAGATCATATTTGGAAAAATAGATCCAAAGCAAACAAATTCTTTAGAAAAGGTCTGGCATTACTTCGTCAAAATAAGCCAAAGGTGGCTTCAAGTTACTTTGATGCTGCACGCAAACACTATAAGAAGCGATACGAGATCGACAAGGCACTATTTTGGCTTTATATGAGTACCAAAAACGACATCTATTTAAAACACCTGCAGTCTAGCCATAGTCCCAATATCTATACATTGCTTGCTGCAGATACCATTAAAGGTCGTTACCCTAAAACTATTACCCAAAGATTTAGAAAAAGACGTAATTTTGGATTTGATGTCAAAAACCCTATCGCATGGGCAAAAATAAAAGCAAAAATGAAACGCTCTTCCAGTTCACATATAGATGACTTGGCAGATGACTATGCTGCACAAGAGAGTATAGGTATCTATACCTACCTAAAAGCAAAAGCAAGTGAGCATAGAAAAGTATACTTTCCTATGCCCTACCGAGATGCAATGAAAAAAATGTCCAAAGAACGTCAAGCTCTCATTTATGCAATCGCACGTCAAGAGAGTCGTTTTGTACCCGCTTCTGTGTCACGCTCATTTGCCTTGGGCATGATGCAGTTTATGCCATTTCTTGTCAAACATATAGCCAAAGAAAAAGGCTATAAAATGGACTTGGATGAGATGTTCAATCCCTACCGTGCCATAGAGTTTGCTGATTATCATCTTGATTATCTCAATAAATACCTCTACCATCCTCTCTTTGTAGCTTATGCATATAATGCTGGTATAGGCTTTACAAGGAAACATCTGCGTAACCGTAAAAACTTTAGAAACGGACCTTATGAGCCTTACATGAGTATGGAGATGATGAAGAATAATGAAGCCAGAGAGTATGGGAAAAAAGTTTTATCTAACTATGTCATATACCTCAATAAACTTGGTGTCAATACACGTATCTCTTCACTGATGAAGACGTTGGCTACACCGTCTAAGACAGATAGATTTAGAAAATAACAGGTTAGTCTTTAAAAGCCTTTTTTACTCAAAACATACTTTGCCACTTTAGAAAAGTATAAAATACCTTTACCGTAAGGCTTACTTTGGAGTATTAAATGAAAGCTTTTTTTACTTGTATAGGGAAAATGTAGTAAATAATACTGATTCCACTCCGCATTAAATGAGATATTTTTTAGATACTTGCTTTTTTTATCTAAACGTTTGATACTTTTTGCTTTTTTACCATCAAGTGTTAAAAAAAAGTTGTCTCCATCTAGTCCTCCCAGCTCCTCATCTTCAACATAAAACCCTACAAGAAAGACTTCATCTTTTTTATGCAGTTTTTCTCCAGGAGGAGTGGTTAGATATGTTGCAGTTAAAAGTAATTTACTTACTTTGTCTTCATAAAGCTGTATTTTTTCTGTTTTTTGCAACAATCTGTGATAAGTTTTGTTTTTTTCATATACCTTAATAAGTGCTTTTTCTTCTTTTGAGGTGCAACCCCAAAGAAGGGTCATTACCATAATTGCCATTAGCATCCGTAACATACACTCTCCTAGATATTTCACAAAAGTTTAACATACATTCAATAAACATTTAAGTATAATTTCTCAATTCATATCCAAAGGGTTATATGTGTCTAAAAGAGTTGCCGTAGCATTTACAGGACCATCAAACAGCGGAAAGACTACCCTTGTGGAAAAAATCTCGCGTAGCTTGATACAGTCACGTAAAGTTGCGATTATAAAGAATGACCCAAAAGACAAGGCAGAGTTTGATGTAGAAGGCAAAGATAGTCATAAGTTTACACAAACGGGTGCTGAAGTAGTTGTCACATCCCCTACACGTACAACTTACTTTTCACAACGTGAAAAAACATTAAATGAAATTGTAGCGATGATAGATGATTTTGACATTTTACTAGTTGAAGGACTAAAAACACTCCCTTTGCCTCGTATAGCTGTCTTTAGAAATACTATAGATGAGAATTATTTTGCATGTTCTGAAGCAATTGCTACAGATAAGAGTATAGACGTATCTTTATATAACATTCCTTCAAACATCACTCTGCTTGATTTGGATAACACTGAACAAATCATAGAGTGGATAGATAACCATGCTAAAAACCTATAAAAAGGAAAAATAAAATGCAAACAATATTTGACACCATTAAAACTATAGCTTTTGACATAGACAAGGTTATAAAAGAGGCAGACCTAGGTTATGCGAGTAGTGAAAATTCTTCAGGTGAAGACCAACTTAAGCTCGATGTCTTATCAGATATCATTATAGAAAAAGCTTTTGTTTCAGTCGATGTAGTAAAAAATTTGGTAAGTGAAGAGAAAGATGGGGTACTTGAACTCCATGATAATGGAAAGTATACTATCTGCTATGATCCTCTTGATGGATCTAGCCTAGTAGATGTCAATCTCTCAGTGGGGTCTATCTTTGGTATATACAAAGGAGAGTTACAAGGCTCAAATCTTGTGGCTTCTGTTTATGTTGTCTACGGACCTCGTATAGAGTTGGTTATTGCAGAACATGGTAAGAGACCTATGCTCTTTCGTGCCTTTGCTGAAGAGTTTAGAAAAATCGGAGAGATAAACATGGATAAAAAAGGTAAACTTAATGCACCAGGTGGCACACAACAATACTGGGCCAGTCACCACAAATCATTTATAAATAAGCTCTTTTCAGAAGGGTACCGTCTACGTTACTCAGGGGGTATGGTGCCAGACTTGCATCAAATTATGCTCAAAGGTGGAGGACTCTTCTCTTATCCAGGCACTACAGACAAACCAGAAGGAAAACTCAGACAACTTTTTGAAGTCATTCCTTTTGCTTTCATGTATGAACAAGCAGGTGGTCAAGCTATCGATGATAAAGGAGTTAGACTTATGGAATTGACACCTAGCCATCCACATGATACAAGCCCATGTTTTTTTGGTTCTAACTATGAAATAGAAGCACTTAAAGTAGCGTATGGTACCAAATAATGTCAGAACATGATTCATCAGAACAAGTCCTGGATGAGTGGCAACTTTTACTCGCAAAGAAAAAAAGAGATCTGGAAAAATGTCAAAAAGAGAAACATTTGACCTCTTGTATAGTATGCGATAATCTTTTAGAGTGTGAAATTAGAGATGCCTATATCAAAGCGGTATATGACTCTATGAGCAAAGGTAAGGGTGGAGGTTTTGAATTCTAACCAGCAATCAATTGTAATTTTTCTGCTCTGGTCATCTTCTTTTTTATCTCATATTCACGTTTAGAGGCTGTACTTCTATCTGAGTATTTTTCATTATAGACTAACTTCACAGGACGCCTTACACGTGTATATTTTGCACCTTTAGAAGAACTGTTATGCTCTTCAATACGACGTTCCAACTCGGTTGTGATACCTGTATAGAAAGTATTGTCCGCACACTGAAGAATGTATATGTAGTACATAGGGAGAGATTATTTAATTTTTTTCTAAATCATACATTTTAAAGTGTGTCGATATTTTGGGACCTGCTACAAACAATATATCTGAATTTTCCATAGATTTAATGTAGCTTTTAATCTTTTTTAATCCACTGTTACTGTATTCATATATCTCCAGAGATATCTGATTGAGTGTAATTTTTGCATAGTCTACTATGTTGATAAAATAGCTGTCTTTCATGCCTATAATTTTATAATACTGTTCATTATCAAATGTATAACATCTATACTCTACAGTGTTACTGCTAGAACCAATATTAAGTGCCAATGACATATTTCAACTCCTTATAGACTTTGTTAATATTAAAATATATTAATTATATACTTAGGTATTGCTTATTGCTAATGCTTGTCTTCAATTTCATACGATTTAAAGTGTACATGAAGCATATCTTCTGAGATATAAATTTTATTGTTGCTTTTATCAATCTTCATGAGTCCTTTTTTTGATCGCAAACCATTAAATGTATAGGTA
>JALWME010000188.1 GCA_027083995.1 Sulfurovum sp. | reverse complement strand
AGTACATTTAATAACTCCCAATTTGATAATGTGATAAAAGGGTCTGTTGAAGAGTTGGAAGATTTATTACTACATTAGAAATTAACACTTCTGTCATTACCAACTCCTAGATTGCCTTGGTCGTATGTTATAGAGAGATTGAGACTCTCATCTTCGCAGAGGATGTCTGCTGTGTTTGGTGTGAGGTCTAGGGTGTAGGGGTTGGCTAGGAGTGTGAGGGTGCTAAAGAGTAGTGTTGCGATGTATTTTAGCACTGTTTTTGGCTCCTTGGGTTTTTGTTATTTTAGCGTGGGTTGGCTTTGGGGTAGGAGGGTTATCGTCATCACCAGTCCCCTTTACTTCCCTTTACTTTCTTTACTCCCTTTACTCTTTACTTTGCCTCTGAAATAGCATAGAAACAGATAAAGCAACATAAAAAAAGGAATCCCGACAAAAAATATAAAATAACCTGAAGTAAAAAGTTCATACAAGTAAATTTGATGCAAATAATCCAACAAAACATCAATCATCCCTCCCTTTTCTAAAGAAGCATAATCAACAACATTACGAGCCAAAAAACTAAAAAAAATTATAAACCAATTAAAAATTCCAAACATAAGTGCCACAACCGTAGGGGCTTTCTTGCAGGCATACCGTTTTCTAAGAAAAAAAATGATAGGCAGCAAAAAAGCCATACACAGCAAAAGTAAATGTAACAAAAACATCACCTAACACCTATACTCCCTACCATATATCTCTTTAATGAAGAAAATTACCTGAAACCAACAACATAACCTTCTTTAAAATATCTATTCTATTGTTATCAAGCATATGTTCGTAAAAACTAAAAAAATCATATGTATAAAACTGCTTTTCATCAAACACACTACTATCTCTAGGAAAATTATGTATAAGCCCAAATAAATAAGAAGCTACAGTATAATTTTCTTTTTCAATTTCTTTTTCTGCTAAGACGATAATCTCCAATAAAAAAACTTCTATCTTAGTCTCTCCAGAAATAGCTTGGTGAACTTCATTTATATATCTTTTCAATTCATCAGTATATTTTTTTTGATATAAACTGTTTCTGATAAAGGAAAATTCTATATATTTTTGCATAAATGCCTACTTTTTAGATAATGGTCAAGCTACTTTTACACACAAATGACAACCTTTTCAAACTAAATTTTTATATTATAGCACAAAAAAATCATTCAAAATCAATAAAAGTAGTGTTATCTTTACACATACTCCTCTATACTTCCTTTATGAGTATGAACATATCTTATCCCATACGGGAGTCAATTCATCATCAAACTGTTTATTATTTAGCACAAGTTCAACTCCTTTGCCTTTTTTTAATCGCTTCCAATACAATGGATACCAATATTCCAAATCAGATACTTGGTACTTCATAGCTTTTATGTTATCTAATACTTCTAAAATATCATCAAGTTTCTTTTCATGTAAAGATATATTTATTTTCAACGTATCAATATCTATAGTTGTCACTTTGTAATTGCAATATTCGTTCCAAGGTATGTTTTTAGATCTATAAATAGTATCTCCTCCTTTTTCAGTTATCTCAATAGTATAAAGTCCTTTTCTAAGGTTCTTATCATACGAAATATTCTTTAAGGTAATATCTTGATGTATATCTTTAACGCATAGCAAGTTTGAATTTTTCAACCTATTTAACACTGCAAATAATTTATCTTTACTATCAGGTACATAGAGATTAGCTTTTTCTTCTAAGTTATTTTGCATAAAAAATGTAAGATCGACACGACTAAAGAACAAAAATTCTAAAATAGAATAGCTATATTTATTTAACATTTTAAATTTTCCTTAGTAGTCAAAGGCTCTATACTTTTTAATAATTATTGGTTCTCCATTGTTCTCTATACAACATTCACATGAGCGTATTGAACCGATATAATCTCCAAAATGTGAGTATATATTTATGTGTTCATGTTTTCCAGAATAGTTTACACAACAAATAAAGAAATAAAGGGGACAGGAAATAAAGGGGGAAATAAAAAGATAAAGGGGACAGATAAAGGGGACAGGCTACTTTTTCGAAATAAAGGGGACAGAAATAAAGGCAGATAAAGGGGACAGGCTACTTTTTCACACAAATGACAACCTTTTCAAACTAAATTTCTTCTATTATAACACAAAAAAAATCATTCAAAATCAATAAAAGTAGCCTGTCCTCTTTATTAGCAAAATCAATAAAAGTAGCCTGTCCCCTTTATTGTTGTCCCCTTTATTGTCCCCTTTATCTGTCCCCTTTATCCTTTTATCCTTTATTAGCCCTTTATCTAGGTGAAAGATGTACTACCACTGGCATCTGTGATTTGGGTGAGTTTGCCTTTGGCGTGGTTGCCTTGGTCGTATGTTATGGAGAGATTGAGACTCTCATCTTCGCAGAGGATGTCTGCTGTGTTTGGTGTGAGGTCTAGGGTGCAGGGGTTGGCTAGGAGTGTGAAGGTGCTAAAGAGTAGTGTTGCGATGTATTTTAGCACTGTTTTTGGCTCCTTGGATTTTGGTTATTTTAGCGTGGGTTGGCTTTTAGGTACAATTATCTATCAAATATTAGTCTGTATATAATTGCTTTATCTCTTGCTAAGGCAATGATAGACCCCTATGCTCTCTATGCTCCTATGCCCAGTTGTTTTTTAGAGTCTATCATCTAAAACTGTCATACTCATTATTTTACATTTGGCTAATTTTCTTTTAGGACCCTCTAAAATATAAAAACTCTTTCCAGATTGAAAAATTTCTTTATAATTACTTGTTGCAAAATCACTATCAAAAATTACAAATAATTCACAAACCAACGTATCTAGTTCTTCTATTTTATTAATAAATGCCATATATGC
>JALWME010000187.1 GCA_027083995.1 Sulfurovum sp. | reverse complement strand
ACTACTCATTTGCAGTCCCAGCCTTATTAAGGTAAAGGTTCAATAATAAATAACCCCACCGCCAAGCATTTTCTCTCCTTCATAAAAAGCAGCTATTTGCCCTTTGGCCAGTCCAAATACAGGTTCTTTGAGTGTTACAGATGCACACTCCTCCTCTATAATCACATGGCAAGGTACTGCCTGGGTTCTGTAACGTACTTTTACCATACAATCAAACTCTTTTAACGCTTTAAATAGATTAATTTGTTTCACTTTAAAAGCATGTTTTTCCAATTTTTCTTTGGTGCCTGCAACAATTTGATTACTCTGTGGTTTTAGCTCCAGTACAAAGTGTGGGTCATGTGCACCATCGACTGTAAAACCTCTACGTTTTCCTACAGTGTAGTGCATGTATCCTTTATGTCTTCCTATGACATTACCCTCTTGATCTACAACTTCTCCTGGCATATCGATGTTCATATGTTGACCCAATACTTCATCATAGCTGTTTTCAACAAAACAAATCTCTGAACTCTCTGCTTGGCTTGCAAACTCTTTGAGTACTTCAATATTTGCAGCATACGCTTTTACATCTGATTTTACCCACGTACCCAATGGAAAGATAAGCCGAGGAAGCACCTCTTTTTTCACTTCACAAAGAAAATAACTCTGGTCTTTGTTTGGGTCTTGTGCCATATAGATAAACTCACCATCACACTTTATGTAATGCCCAGTTGCTACAAAATCAGCCCCTATTTCATCTGCAAATTCCACCATCTTTCCAAATTTAATATTACGATTACACATCACACAGGGATTTGGTGTAAGTCCTTCTTTGTAGCCCTCAACAAAATAATCATAAACCACATCTTTAAACGCCTGTGACAAATCATGAAAATGTACCTTCACACCTAAATAGTCTGCAACCTTTTGGACTTTAGCAAAGTTCTCTTCATGATAGGCAGGCTTATGATGGAGTTTCATATACACACCCTCTACCTCATACCCCTCTTTTTGAAGCAAGACAGCTGTCACTGTAGAGTCCACTCCCCCACTCATACCTACAAGCACTTTGCCTTTATTTTTCATACGCTTTTACACTCTTGGTTACTTTTTGTACATTTTGGGCTTGTATATCAGCCTTCATCTATATCTCCTATAAACTCTTCAAGTAAAAACTCTTTGTCAGCCAAAAGTAAATCATCTGGTACTTCCTGTCCTGTAGTAAAATAACTCATAGGCAGATTATACAATAGCATAAAATTAAGCAATGTACCAAAATGTTTTGTCTCATCAAACTTAGAGATAATAATGGACTTTAAATTTAAGAATGAAAAATTTTGGTAGATATCTTCCATATCTTCATATTTTACTGTGGCAGAAAGAAGTAAAGAGACTTCTATCTCTCTTGGAGTTTGGGTTTTTACAAACTCTACTGTTTGTATAAATTTTTGCGTATCATAGGGAGACATACCTGCAGTATCCACAAGTATTACATCATACCCATCTAACTGTTCTAGTGACTGTTTAAATGCATCTACATCATTTACTGCAATATGTTCTATCTGCATAATATCTGCATAATGTGCCAACTGTTCAATGGCTCCTACTTTAAAAGAGTCTAGATTTATCAGTGCTACCTTATAAGGCTTATCAAGCAAATAGGCATACCGTGCTGCAAGTTTTGCAATAGTTGTTGTCTTTCCTACACCTGTAGGTCCTACTAGCATCATTATTTTAGGTGTAGTTAAGTCTTCATCTTTTACATGCAGGGCTTGGTCTATCTCCTCAAAAAGATAAGAGACCAAAAGCTTTTTATCTAACAATATTTCAGAACCCGAAAGTGTCTGAAACATACTCTCCAACCAGTAAGCTGAAATTCCTTTTTTAATAAATAAGTTTTTTACCTCTGTTACAACAGTGTTTGCCTCCTGTATCTCTTTATGCATTTCATCTTTCATGATGGAAAGTTGCTCTTTGAGTTCATTTATCTCTAAATATAAGCTATCTTCCATTTTCTGTGAACTATCAAAAGTCACTTGCTGATAGATCTCTTCTGGTATAGATACAGTAATTTCTGCACGCAATATACCATCATCATACTTGATTTGTTTCGCTGAAACCAACGATATACCTGTGCCATATTTTTCTACCGCAAGTGTATAGGCAGCTTGAGGACTGGAGGCTACAAATGTTTCATTCATTATTTTTCTTCCTTTTAACTACGGTTTTTCATATATGAAAGAGGGATAAGTACAGAATCTCTATGCAACCATCCAGGATGAGGAAGCGTCAATGTCTTAGACTCCATCGTCACATTTTCATAAAATATTATATCTATATCCAGTGTCCTTGGTGCATCTTTGAACGAACGTTTACGTCCAAAAAGTCTCTCCAGATGCAACACATAACGTAATAGCATCTTAGATGTCAGCCCAGTCTCTACCAGCACCAAAGCGTTATAAAAATCTTCTTGTTGGGTATACCCAAATGCCGGGTTTTTTAAAATGGGTGAACTCTCAACAATATTCACAAACTTTGCACGCTTAATATACCAAAAAAGATGCTCAAATCGACGCATCACATCACCAATATTGCCACCAATGCCCAAAAGTGCTCTCTTTCCACCTCTGCTTTGTGTATTATAGGGAAAATGTAGGGTAGAAATCAATGTATGCTGATGATTTAATCGTCTTTTTTTTATCACCTGTATACCTCTATAAAATTCTTAATATCCAGTAGCTCTAAAAGCACTCAACGCTTCATTCCTAATTTTAATTATCAAAGCACCTGTGCTTTACCCTCTACCATCGCTACCATATCTTCTATACGTATGCCAAACTCATTGGGTATATAGATACCTGGCTCTATGGTGTAGACCATACCATCTTCGATGATGGTATCT
>JALWME010000186.1 GCA_027083995.1 Sulfurovum sp. | reverse complement strand
ATGGAGATCAAGAGAAAGGTTGGGGTTTGTTTATAGATTATCAACGTCTGTTAATTAAGTCTGATGCACCAGATATGGATGTAGTCTCAGGTGGGATAACCTACGACTTTTAAACAAAGAGGCTTTGCCTCCTTGCGGGGACTGTAAATAATTCTGTGTCAATTAGATAAAATATTACACACAGAAGGATTTACACATGAAAATAGAGATAGACGTAGAAGAGTTTGCACAACAAGTAAAAAATGGTCAAAGTGTCACAGCTAAAGGCGGTGTACTTAATGACCTGGTAAAACAAGTCACAGAGATGGCTCTCCAAGCAGAGTTAGACTCCCATCTTGCCCAAGACCTCGAAAAGAATCGAAAAAACGGATATACCTCAAAAACCATGAAAACAGAGCATGGAAGCTTTGAATTAGAGACACCAAGAGACCGCAATGGTAGCTTTGAACCTCAAATTGTAAAAAAGAATCATGACCGAAGGGAATCCACACTTGCAAAACCCATATGTCAGATGAGATAGAAAAAAAGATGCTCTCTTTGTTTAGCCTAGGAAGTTCCTATGCTCAAATCAGAGACCATATAGAAGAGATATACGGTGTACACTTCTCAAAGCCTGCAATAACAGCAGTAACAGACAAACTCATACCCATGCTCCAAGAGTGGAAACAAAGACCTTTGGAGTCTATTTATCCATTTATATATCTTGATGCCATACATTACAAAGTAAGAGATGAAGGGCACTATGTTTCTAAAGCATTTTATACAGTACTGGGTGTAAACCTAGAAGGCAAGAAAGAGATATTAGGACCCTACCTCAATGATAGTGAAGGGGCTAAGTTTTGGCTACAGGTACTTACTGATTTACAAAACCGTGGCGTAGAAGATATACTCATTGCTTCTGTTGATGGGCTTAAAGGATTTCCTGAAGCGATTAACTCCGTATTCCCTGATACAGAGGTTCAGCTATGCATCGTACACCAAATACGCAATAGCCTCAAATATGTTGCTTCTAAGCATCAAAAACAGTTTGCTTCAGAACTAAAAGCTGTCTATCAAGCCAATACCAAAGAAGAGGCAGAAGATGCACTAGTACCCCAAGGGCATTTCCTCGTTTCACTCACGGCATAGGCTTGAAGAGAAGTGGGGCAAGAAATATCCTATTGTTTTTGAGTCATGGCGTGGCAAGTGGGATAATCTCACGCACTACTTCAAATATTCAAAAGAGATACGACGTATTATCTATACGACAAATATTATTGAATCAGTACATTGCCAGTTTAGGACACTCACTAAAACCAAAGGTGCTTTCCCCACTGACAACAGCCTCTTGAAACTGCTCTTTGCAGGTATCAGAAATGCTGAAAAGAAATGGACTATGCCGATTAGAAATTGGAGCCTCACAATCTCTCAACTTAATATCCATTTTAAGGAGAGGTTGAAAGATGCTTTAAATTTGGTATAATTTTAGAGGCTTAGAGGTGTTGACACAGAATTTATTACACTCCCTAATTTGGTAAACATGATACGTTCCTAACTTTTATTGATTAGAGAGTTTTATGTAAACCTTTTATGTGACAGTAAAACATTCGATATTGTATAACTACTACATTATCTCTAAAAGAAATAATGTACAGACACACTAATGGTTCTAACATTATTGAAATCATCACTCTTTCTTTTTATCTTGTGTGCAATTCCAAAGTCTAAATCCATTTCATTATTTATATTAAATATTAGTCCAGTATTTAAACCAAATAGGGCATTATGTTTGTTATTCAACTTGTGATCATAGTACCCTACTGAAGTACCTATATAAGGTTTAAATTTTATTCTTTTTACTTTCACCGTATCAAATAAATAATCTGTTTCCAAGAAGAGTTCTTTATACCCTCTATGATCTTTTTTTGCTTCTATAAAAGCCCTCCATTTAAGGTTCTGAGTACCAAGTTTTATACCTAGGGCAACATCACGTTGTGTTTTAATGTCAAAATCACTTTTTATTGAGCTGATAGACAATCCTACAAAGTTAAATTGTAATACTTGAGAAAAAGCACTACTTGTACTAAAAAGTACTAAACAAATAACAATTAAAATATTTTTCATACTGTTTTCCCTAAAATTTATATAATGTTCCAAAAGAAAAAGAAGTTATTTCTATATCTTTTTCAAACAAATTGTCAAAATTATCATTATAGTATGAAACATAATCAATAAATAAATTCAAATTGTTATTATAACTATGATAAGCTCCAACTCCCCAAGCTAGACTGCTATCACTTTCTCCTCTATATGAGTTTTTACCATATCCGACAAGGACATATGGCATGATAGTTTGTATAAACGGTAATGTTTGCTTTAAAAAGAGGCTAGTATTACTTACATCAATTGATTTAACTTCATTGTCCAAATCAACATCAGCAATAAATGTAGTATAACGTGCTTCAACGCCAAGATAATCATTTAATTGTAATCCGGCGATTAAAGATATAGCAGCACCATCTGCATCACTTGCCTTTAATGCTCCTATACTTAACCCTGAATAAACTGTATTCTCATACTCTGCATTATCAAAACGTCCACTAGGGTTATCATCTCTCATATCTAAAATATCTACTTCCTGTACAGGACTCATATCTATTGGATCCGTTGGGTTTAAATCACCCCCGTACAGTAGCGCAATATTTAACATGAAAACTATAGCTATATATTTCATTTTAACTCCTCTCATGATCCGTAAGTCTAGGCTGTATATTAACCTATCGCACCTTTAATTATATTTTTTTTGGGGAAAAAGATGTATAGGATATTTTTATTGGAGAGTACAAAGCTCTTTCAAATGCTTTATCAAAAATATCTGTTACTAGTTTTTCCCTCTTTTCTTTACTTAATACTCGTTTAGCCTTCACAAATAATTTGCCATACTTACCTTTTAATGAAGAAATAATGATACCCTTACTCTTAGATGCCGCATGAATAAACTTATGATTATCTAAATATATACCAACATGTGTAATAGGTATACCTCTTTCCCTATCTGTAAGGAAAAAAAGGAGATCTCCTTTTTTAAACTTTTTATCAGATATGTATGAACCTACTTTTGATTGACTATATGCTGTACGTGGGATATTTATGCCGACACTCTTAAAGATATACTGTGTAAAACCTGAACAATCCATCCCAATATAGGGTGATGTTCCTCCCCAAACATACTTCCCTCCTAGATGTTGTTTAGCTATTTCTTCAATTTGGATGCTTAAACTTTCTTTTGCAGATAAAATACTTGATACCAGTACACAAACTATTATAATTTTTTTCATTATGGAATTTCAATCACTTGACTCTTTGGGTTACCTACACTCTTGCCATAATAGTAGCTATCGCCATTATTACGGTATAAGCGTTGATCAAATCTAGCATCCATCATCGCTTTGTTATTGATTTCAAATCGTCTTTTATTATTTAAATAACTTGAATTATCTATATAACTTGACAGTGGCTCAAGTATCATATCCTTGGTCACAAAAATATTAAATCTATATCCTTGCCTAATTTCAATTGTAGGTGATACGTTTAAACTTTTTTCTATTATCCTGGCAGCAGCTCTTTCCATTGCAGTTTCTCTTCTAATGGTTTGTTCATTTTGTGCTGTTCTAAATGTTAATTTTCCATCATCAAAGCCTATATCACCACCTAATATTGACATTAGGAATGCAGAACCAAAAACCCTAAAGTAATGATGGTTAATTTCATCTTCAAAACCTGCAAAACCTGCAGCATCCACACCATTCATAGCCCCAATATTTAACGTTTGTCCATCAGGGAAAACCAGTCTATTAAATGCAACCAGTGCTCTATTTTGTCCATATTTAGGTTCTGCCCCATATGTACCTATTAATTTAGTTCCCTGTGGAATTAAAAGATGGTTTCCTGTAGCTGTATCATAAATATTTTCTCTAACTTGAGCAAGAATTTTACCTGGAAGATCAGAATTTATTCCACTTATAAGTACTGCGGGGATGATACTTCCCGTTTTGAGTTCATATGGAGATATTTGCCGTTTTTTTGTATATGAAAGATAACCATCATTTTCTGTTTTGAAAACATCACTATTTGGCGATTGATTTTTATTATTTTGGATAGCCTTTTGCTGTGGGCTGTTAAACTTATCATAGTTAGATAAATATTTGTCCATCATCTTCATTGCTGGGTTTTCAGCGATACCAGTGTCTTTATCTTGTCCACCCAAAGTACTATCACCCAAATTATGCATACCCCCACTTGTTGAAACGCTCATAGGTGCATTCACAGCTGCTTCTAAACGTTTTTGTCTCATTTTTAATATTCTTAATCTTTCTTTTTCAGATTCCGTTAAATTCCTATCCCTCGGAGCTTCCAATATAATAGGTTTACTATGAACAATAGCTTCTTTTTGAGGAACAACATCCTTCTTAACCTTACTAAGCCCTGCAAGTAATTCATCAATCTTTTTATTATCTGATTTGGCTACTATTTCTTTCTCTTTTTGTTTTATATCTTGTTCACCTCTTACAGAGGTTGCATAAATCATTCCAATTAAAAACAGTCCAATCAGTACACCTACAATAATGTAAGGTCTTTTCGATGCAAATTTTCCATCACTTGTTATACTACTAGGTGAGTTAGATATTTCTAAATTATCAACAGCCATATTTTAATCCTTCTTTTTAAAAACGACGTATTGTCGAAGGTTGTGTGTCACTCTTTTCTTTTATAATAATGTTTCTTATTACAGTAAAGGAACCATATGGCCGGATATATCCAAGAGGTGTTAGACTATATAATCTACTCACTAAATCTTTATTTATATAAAAACTCACTCTTACATATTGATTGTCGATTGTATCAATTATATATTCCAACGATGTACCTTTATAACATTGTTCACCACTGCACACTGCATAACCTTTATTTTGTAATGAAGAAATAAGTTGATTATTAAAGCCATCTCTAGCCTGAATAATGAATGTAGTACTTGATGGTATATAGCTTTTCTTAAGATATGCTATAAAGTCATTAATAATCCTGTTAGTATTTGGTTCAGATGTTAAACTAGGTGATATATAATTTTTTGAAGAACATGCGGTAAACAATACAACACTTATAACCAGTAATATTTTCTTCATAATTATTTTCTCCTGATTGTGACTTTATCTTGATTCATACCAACACCTGTAATAAGGATGGCTTTATCAAATATTTTATCTACTATAAAAGTATTATTTTTATATCTATAATTTACTAATTCCTTATTACCGTTCTGCATTATTAAAAGAGCTGGTAATTCGGAACTAAATGTACTTTCTGGTAATTCTATATACGTCTTAATTTTATCATTATAGACACGTAATGGCTTCCATGAGGCATTCCCAGAAATATCGTATTTAAAATTTAACCTACTGATATCAACCGTTCTGTTAGATGTAGGTTTTCTAAAACTAGAAAATACTTTATCTTTTCTTGCTTTATCACTTTTATACTTCTTGTACTTATATAAAGAACGTTGTAAGTTATCTCTATACACAAAAGAAATATAAGGCGTCCACGCAAACTTTTTGGAAACCACTTTAAGATGGTATACACGCCGATCTGTAAAAATGGTCAAATTTGTACTTATTCCTAAATCCATGGGCTTGACTAATACATGTGACACTTCAGACATTCCACTGCCAGAGATTGCTGTATCAAACTGCCAACGTGCGGTATCACCAGACTTTATATCTTTTATAATCTCTCCTGGTTCTAATTCGATATCAGATGTCCTAAGGGGGCTACAAACAACAGTGGGCATTGTTGCCCCAAATAAAAATGTAACTTTACCATCTTTACCCCTCACTGACTTAGTATTATGGTTTAACCATTTTTTAGCCATTTTGACAGAATGCCATTCTCTTTTATCCAACAAGTAATTGTCCTCTGAAAATGTTTCTACTGCATGTATTAATACACTACCTAATACTGCGAGTACTAACAATATTTTTATTTTCATCTTTTTCCTTCCTATTTATTTAATTTGTTTATTGAAGTTAAACTCTGTTATGTAAAGTCCAATGGGGTTTTTTAATATAGCTTCTTCTGTGTTCGGGGGAAGTATGACAAACTTTGCAATCCCTTTAAAATAGCTTTCTTCCAAAAGTTTCCCATCATTACTAAATGTTTTTTCTACCCAGTCAAGCTGCCAAGAGTTTTTAGATAGAGCCAATACCGATAATATATGTACTTGAACCCTATTTAGACGATTAAATGGTGAGGCATCTACATAGGACTGAGATAACATATTATATGCAGGAGAATTTGCTTCAACGTAGTTATATGCTTTTTTTATCATCTGTACCTGTACATCCCTATCATTGTATATAGTTCGATAATTAGTAATAAATTCGGAAAGTATATATTTTATGATAGTTGGATCTTTAACCTTCGTTGCAGTTGCTCTCTGTGTCGAAACAGGAACACCTAACTTATTAACCTCAACAATATAAGGTATAAATTTATTTTGTGAACTCGAATAAATAAAGCCTGCTACAGCAAGCATCGCAATAAGTAACGCAATAAAAGCTACTGTTTTCCATGTGTTTGCCTGCGAAATATAGGAACCATAACGTTCATTCCATTCATTTTTAGCCGCAAGGTACACATTATCTATTTTGTCATTCTCTTTTGACATTTTTTCCCTTTTGTTTTATTTATTCAAATGAAGATTTGTAACTCGTAGGTAAACTCACTGAACTATCAGCAGCAGCACCTTCTCCACCATTAACCATACTTCCAGAAGACATAGCTGTGGTTCCCATAAGTCCTCCTCCAGCAGCACCTAAACCTTTAGCAGCTGAGACAGCAGCTTTGCCGGCCCCATTTGCAGCAGTAGATGCAGCACCCCCACCTAAAATAGGGTTATTCATATTATTTCCACCACCACCGTTGCTAAGTCCTGAAGCACCTGAACTACCTCCTTTGGATGCAGCTAAACCTGCTGTTTGTGTTGGAACAGGAGGCTTACTCATGCCTGAGGCTATAGCATGATTCATAGCAGCAGGCTGTGTAGCCTGCATAGTACTTTGGCCAAGACCACTATTACCTATGCCTTGTCCTGAGAAAACACCATTTATCAATCCTGACATCCCACTTACTATAGTATTACCCAGAATTGCGAATATAAGTAAATATATCAATGAAGCAACTTCTCTGTCAGCAATGTATTGCTGTATGTAAGTAACTATAAAAGGTCCAAATATAGCAATCACAACTCTAACCATCACTATCGTAATTCCAACTTTCAAGAGTGAAGATAATCCATTAATTGCCCATTGTCGTGTAGGGGCAAAGGGTGCAAAGGCCATCGCAAGTAAATTTATATAAGCCATAAAAATAAATTTGATGATAGCCATGACATACTCTCCAACCATCATCACAACAAAATAAGTTGTCATTAGTTGCATTAAAAATATACTCATGTGTATATTTACACTTTGTTCACTTGCCGATTCAATAGTATCCGATATCAGGTTTGCAATTTCAACAATTAGCTGACCGAATGAAAATGTGCCGAAGAATCCAAATGGATTGGCTAGATCACTTCCCAGTTGCATAAATGTACCTGTCAGCCATTTTGTCAGCCATGTAACCATAGGTAACTTAATAATAAGCATAAACAATATTCCAATCATAAGTGCTCTACCTATAACGAGAAAAGATCCCCCAATATCCATTTGATTTCTTAAAGCCATGGTGCCAAGTTCAAAAACAATTTGAATTATTAAAAGAAAATATAAAATATTTAAGGCAATTCTTTCGAATGTTGGTCCCATAAGTACAAATATTGCTACAATATTAGCACTACTAGTAAAATTACTAAAAAAATTATCAAAAGTAAATGCATCAGGTGTTGCAGCATATACACCAACTGGTAACAAGAAGCTGATACAAATAATAAGGAAATAAGACTTTTTTTTCATTAAGTTTCCTAAAAACTCTTAAATTGCATATTATTTGTATCTACCTGTTGTCTATGCTTGAGTATACTTTCTCTGGCATCTATCATTTCTTCTTTTGCATTTTGTTTTGCAATCCATGCCGCTTGAAGTTGTGTTTCTGCCATTTGCACCTTTTGCATTTTTTTCATTTGCTCTGTTGAGTGTAGTGCTATTTGGGAAGCAACTTCCATTGCTTGTTTTTGGCCTACTGCACTTCCCGCCATCGATTTTAGCTTATCTGTAAAAGCTTGATCATCTTCCATTTCTTGTGCAGAAAAGTTTAATTGATCTAGTGCAGACTTAACGGTATCCTGTGTTGTTTTATTTAGAGTTTTGTACTGTTCAGCATAATCTTGATTATGTGTATCACTAGATGCCATGTCCGCAAACTCTTGAAAACCTTTATATTTTGTCGCAAATTGCTGAGAGTATGTAGCAGATGTATATGCTACTGCTTCCTGATATTCAACTAATTGTTTTAATTTTAATGCCTGATTTACAAAAAGAAGCCAATCACCTCCACTCAGATGTTCTAAATTTGTTCTCATTGTCTCTAGTTGTGAAACTGCGTGTGCAACTTGTGCTAATTGCTGTGGTAGATCACTTCCCACTTCACTTCCCCACCGTATAAGTTGTGTTGGTTCTGTTGCACCCGCTATTGCACCACTAGCCTGTGATGTTGTAGAGGATACTGCTATGAGTGCTATTGTTAGTCCTGTTGTTTTACATATCTTATTAAACATATACATTCCTTCTGATTTATTACTTAATTTAAGAGTTTAAACTCCACACTTTATTAACTTATTCAGTAACACAAATAGACTCCTTTTAATTTAATTTATACTTAATCCAATTATCTACCCAATTTTGTTCATCTTGCTGTATAAGTTTTTCTATATAAATAACATCTTCGACATCTGCAGCGGCACAAAATGCTAATGTATATGGTTCTAATACTAGATTGAATTTTCTATTCCCTTCAGGCGAGGTATAATAATATTCTCTTTTTGGTATGGCTTCGTAAATAATTTTAATCTGTTGATCATTTAGTCCAAAGGCTCTATAAAAATCATATGGACCTAGAACTCCATTGTCAGAGCCTTTTTGAAATGCCTCTGGATTAGGAAGAAATATTTTACTAGGGCAAGATTCTTGAAGGACATCTAATATGCCAGAGTTAAGTGCATCAGATAATGATTGTGTAGCCATAAATACAAAACAATTCTTTTTACGTAATTCTTTAAGCCATTTTTTTATTCGTGGTGAGAATGTTGGATGTCCCAACACTGTCCAACTCTCATCAATAAATATTCCTGTTGGCGATCCATCTAATGATTTTTCAATAATCTGGAAAATATAGAGTAACACAGGTAAGACTACCTTATCTCCTAATGTCATCAGTTCTGCCAACTCAAACGTACTTATATTTGAAGCCTCTAACCTTTCCTCTTCTCCATCTAGGATATGAATAGAACCTCGTATCGTATAAAAGTTTAATGCTTCAGAAATCTCTTCATCTTGTACGAGTGCAACAAACTCTGTAAGTGTTTTTGCACCCGTTTCTATGTGCGTATCTAATGCTTCTCTTATTTTTCTTGTTTTTGATGCATCGAAATTTACCCCCTGTATATTACATACTATCTCTAACCAGTCTTCAGCCCATATCCGGTCTGAATTTGTTTTTATGTTTGCTAATGGGGCAAAAGAGATAGCGCTATCATCTTCTGCTACAACATCATAATGATTTCCACCCATTGCTTTTGTCAGAGCATAAATAGACCTTCCTTTATCAAACACCCATGCCTTAGAATTCCTGTATCTATCAAATTGTGCAATGAGTAATGCCAATAATGTTGATTTACCTGTACCTGTAGGACCAAAGGCTAACGTGTGCCCAACATCTTTTACATGCAAGTTCAATCTATATGGGATATTCCCATCTGAGACTGTATAAAGTAATGCTGGAGAATCAATAGGATATTTATCACATGGGGAAACTGGACTTCCCGTCCAAACATTACTAAGTGGTATAAAATGAGAAAAGTTTAATGATGATATCATCTGTTTTCGCACATTATATATAGTATGAGATGGCAATGTCCCTAACCATGATTCAATAGCATTATAATCTTGTACCATTGCTGAAAAACCTAGCGTTTCTATATTTTGAATTGTTAGGTTGACATTCTTCTTCAAGATTGATTCATCGGCATCCATAATCACTATGTTAGCAATGTAATATCCGAAAACAACTTCTCCTGCTTTTTGATCAGATATAGCTGCTTCAATTTGTCCAACCATATTTACGGCATGTCGATCTACTGAACCACCAACATTAAAAAATTGTTGCCATAATGAAGTTGTCTGTTGATTCCAGTTTCTACGCTCTTTATCAAGTAGAGCTAACGCTTCACTTCTATCTAAATATATAAACCTGCTTGAAAACCTATATTCAAAATCCATTAGATTTAATGTATTTAAAATATTGGGGAAAGATTCTTGAGGAAAACCATCAATGGTAATTACTCTTATATGTTTATCACCTATTTTTGGTGCTAAACCACCTACAAAATTTTTAGATCCAATAACGCTGTCTAAATACATGGGAACCGGAGGAAGACAAACCTTGTGTCTATTTCCCGTTATAAAAAAATTGATATATTCTAGTGCTGGTGATACTACATGCTTTACCCCAAATTCATCTTCTTCTTCAAAATTGGAAAGTTTATTGATTTTAAAATTTGGGAACGCTTCAAAAATATTTTCAAATTCAGAAAGTTTCTCATGGAAATATTGAATATATGTCTCGAAGTTTGTGGTTGATTCGTCAGAACTTAAAGCAAGTAATTTTGCCTTTACTTTTGAAGGAGGGATATATGTAATAAACAGTGTAAAACGTGTTTCATAAAGATTACCTTGTCTTATAAAAAAATCTCTTCTTACATTGTCTATATTTCTAGTTACATCACTACTAAAATAAGATTCTTCTTTTCTAGGATAACTGTTTGCACTTACACGAAATGAATCTACATTTATAGACCAATTTGAACCAAATCTATTTAATACTTTATTCATTTGTTCAGCTGCTGAATTTCTTTCAAATAAAGCAGCTGAGGATAAATCAGCAGTTGTATATGTATATCCTGTGGTTAATGACCCATCTTTATTTAAGAAAGTACTGTCATCAATCATTCCAGCATAATTTAATAGGTCACCTAACGATTTAGGTTTATCTCTATAATTTTTTAATTTTAACATTCAGTAGTTTCCCCAAATTACGATTGAGTTACTTTATCATAATAAAGATTAAGTGTCATTTAATTTTTACCATTGTAGTATTTTACTGTATCAAATACACATTTTAATTCAAGGAAAAAGAATGCAAAAATTAAAGTTATTAACAATCAGTATGAGTACATTATTATTCTCTGCCTGTGGAGGAGGTGGTACTACAGGTACTGCAGGAAAATATGAAGACTTCATTTACCTTATAATGCATCACTCGAGTCAAGAATCTTGTGATATCTCAGGAGAAGCCATATTGAATGATCCATCTTGGAAAGAAGCAAGTTATGAACTAGTAAGTAACGATGTTAACTGTCAGACATACGGTAGAAAGACTAACCCGCAGGATGGATGTGCAGAACTTAAATATCAAGACCATATTAACAACGACGAAACCAACCCACTTGTTGAGACTGCATGTGTCACAAAAGCAAAACGAGATTATGATTACGATCCTGTAAACGATTAATGTCTTAATATAGAACAGCCATTAGAGAGTCTATAGGTTAAGAATATATTTTTGAGCCACTTGCAAATTCAAACCCAAACAAGCAGCCAATCTTCTCTCACATAAATTTTAAGCTTTAAAAATCTATACGAGGGACGGTTAGCAATATTTTACCTAAATATCAGACTTAATGGTAAATTCGGGGGTCTGAATGATTACTTTTTCTTATCTCTAACCAAATAATCATCCACAATTTTTAACTTCAAGGATTTACTCAATCCCCTATGAATCTTAATCAACATTTTCATTG
>JALWME010000185.1 GCA_027083995.1 Sulfurovum sp. | reverse complement strand
GTATACTTCTGTCCATTTCGTTCCATCATCGCTGCGATATGCTCCATCTCCGAAGGAAAAAACAGATAATCCGATGAGAAGCTTATAAGATGCACATTGGCTTTGATACGGCTAATGGCATCATACAAAGAGTCATAGCCACGACTCAAGTTAAAAGTGTTAATCGCTTTGACTATATAAAGGTAGGAGAGTGGGTCAAAGTTACGTGAAAAGTTATTGGTATTGTACTCCATATATCGCTCTACTTCATAACGCCCAAAAAGCTCAAAAAGACCATCTGTACCTACGTAGTTACGCCCAAATTTGTCATCCATTGACTCAGGAGACAGGTAAGATATATGCCCCGCTATACGCCCTATGGCAAGCCCGTCAAGTCCCTCTTCTTTAAAAGCATCCACTTCATAGTTACCATGATTAAAGCGTGGGTCTCTGCGTATAGCTTCTACCGCTACCTTATTAAACGCTATTGTCCAAGGACGTGTTGCATACGTAGCTGCAAGAGCGATAATCTTATCTGTAAAATTAGGGTAGTCCACAGCAAACTGCAACGCCTGCATACCACCCATAGAACCACCTATTATCGCCTTAACATGGTATATGCCCAGGCTTGAAAGCAGGTGCATCTGAGCTCTAATCATATCTTTTACGGTAACTACTGGAAATTTTAGACGGTAAGGTGCTTGTGTAGAGTAATTATTAGACATAGGTCCAGACGTACCAAAACATGAACCAAGTACATTGGTACAGATAACAAAGTACTTCGTAGTATCTATTGCCTTGCCATCTCCAATAAGTCCATCCCACCAGCCAACTTTTCTCTCACCTTCATACACACCAGAAGCATGATGAGAACCAGAGAGTGCATGACAAACCAAAATGACATTAGACTTCTCCTCATTAAGTTCACCATAGGTTTCATAGGCTATCTCATACGGTTCTAAAATACGCCCACTCTCTAGGTATAAAGGGGAGCTAAATTGGGCTGTTTTGGTTTCGATTTTCATAGACTACTTTTGTGCTTAAATTTAATTGTAATATTTTATCATATTTAAACTTTGTGGGTAGGGTGTTGTACCCTTACAACACCTTTAATAATATATTTGGTTTATATTGGTGTTGTCGGGGGACAACACCCTACATCTTACCCTAATGCTTTAGCTAAATCCTCAATCAAATCTTGCGTATCTTCCAACCCAACACTCAATCTCACAAGCCCACCAGGGATGCCTGCTTCTATGAGTTCTTTGTCTGAGAGTTGTTGGTGTGTCGTACTTGCAGGGTGTGTGATGATAGACTTACTGTCACCGATGTTTACAACTACAGAGAAAATCTCCGTAGCATCTGCCATCGCTTGTGCTTCTTCCTTGCTCTCTACTTCAAAAGAGAGCAAGCCACTTGCCATTCCCTCTTTAAAATACTTTTGTGCAAGAGTATGTTGTTGGCTTGACTTCAACCCTGGGTAGTTTACTTTTTTCACCTTGGGATGTGCCTCTAAAAATTCAGCAATAGCAAGTGCCGAACTAGAGTGCTGTTTCATACGAAGTGGCAACGTCTCAAGCCCTTGTATATGCAACCAAGAGTTAAATGGACTAGGTGCGCCTCCAAGATCACGAAGCAGTGCCAAACGAACTCTAAGCGTAAAGAGTGGCAGTGGCAAGTCACTATAGACAAGCCCATGATAGCTCTCATCAGGGGTGTTGAAATGTTCATATCGAGGATTGCCCTTGATTTTCTCTACCAAGTTTTCACGCTCTACGATGATGCCTCCAAGTGCAAGCCCCTGCCCTGTAGTGTACTTACTCGTACTATGCACAGTCAAGTCCACACCATGCGCCAAAGGTTTACACAGTACTGGTGTTCCCACAGTATTATCTACACAGGTGATGATATTGTATTTCTCAGCTATTTGCACAATCGCATCTATATCTGCCACATCAATGCTCGGATTAGTAATACTCTCAAAGATGATGATTTTCGTTTTGTCATCTACCAGAGCCTCTATCTCACTGGGATTACGTACATCAAAGTAACGCGTCTCTATACCAAAACGTTTGATGGTATGCCCTGTAAGTGTAGTTGTTCCACCATACACCTGCTTAGCTACGATGATGTTATCTCCAGCCTCAGCCACATTGGCAATAGCATAAAAAATAGCCGCCATCCCAGAAGCAGTTCCTATAGCAGCCACTCCACCCTCAAGTGCTGCAAAACGCTTCTCAAAAACATCTGTCGTTGGGTTCATAAGACGCGTATAGATATTCCCAAGCTCTTTGAGTGCAAAGAGATTTGCTGCATGTTCAGTATCTCTAAACTCATACGCCGTACTCTGGTAAATAGGCACAGCCATAGTCCCCTGTGCATCTTTTTCATATCCTGCGTGTATTGCTAGTGTTTGTTCGTGCATTGTTTTTCCTTTTTATGTATAGATTGGCTTTTTATGTTGATGCGATATTGATACAATAGTAATAACCTCTTCTTTATAGTTATAAAAAATATTGTAAGGAAATTTTGATAACACTACACGGCGTATATTTGGAGATATTTGCATATAAATTTCTGGAAATATTTCTAATTTTCCAATAGCCTCTATAACTATCGTTTTAAATAGCTCGCCTAGTCCTTCTTTTTCTGACTCATAATACAGTACTGTTTCTTCTAGCTCTACTTGAGCCATTTGAGAAAAAACAATTTTCATTTACCAAAAACTTCTTCATAACTTACTGTTTCCATCGTACCATCTTGTATGGCTTTGTAACGTCTCTCACACTCTTCTATCCATGCTTGTTCTATCTCTTTAGACATAGGATTTACTGTTTGGTACAACATTTCAGAGATTTCTAAACGTTCATTTTCTTCCAAATCCATCAAAGCATCAATCAGTTCTTGTTTTGACATAGATACTCCTTT
>JALWME010000184.1 GCA_027083995.1 Sulfurovum sp. | reverse complement strand
TACAGCTTTTTTTAGAGGCACTTGGAGTGACAGCCACGATTGCTATGGGACACTCTTTTGGTGGTAAAGTATCTACATTGCTAAGTACACCTTGTCTTGTATTGCTCTCAAGTGCAGGAGTGGTGACACAAAAACCATGGTCAGTGAAGCTCAAAATAGCCACAGTAAAGTTTTTAAAACCATTGGGTATGACATTTATACGCGAGTTGTTTAAGAGTAAAGATGCACAAGGCATGAGCCATGAAATGTATGAGACTTTCAAAAATGTGGTAGATGAGGATTTTGAAGCTTCATTTGCAAAGAGTAAAAGTAAGGCTTTGTGTTTTTGGGGCAAGGAGGATACAGCTACACCACTTTATACAGGAGAGAAGATAGCTGGACTCATAGAAAACTCAGAGTTTTACCCATTAGATGGTGACCACTTCTTCTTTTTGAAACATAAAGATTTTATAGCACAGACTATTACAGAACAATGCAAGGATATACACTCATGATACAAGCAATTAACGCCATTTTTTACGCACTTTTTATCCTCTCTATGGGGTACTACTTCATCACAAATTTGCAGTGGTACTCTTACAAACTAAACCGTGTACTGTTTCACCATACCAAGACATGGTGGCATTTGGTTTATTTTCTTGTACCATTTATACTCTATGCGTATGCAGATATCAAAAGTAACTATGGCTTTGTCGTGGTCATTGCTTACCTAGGCTTACTTTACCAATGGTACAGAGGACTTGACAAGCCACTGGTATTTACAGGACGGGTTAAACGCTTTTTTGCAGCTATGCTACTTTTTGCACTCTTTATCTCTGTAGTGTTTCAAAAGTTTATGGTGGTATTGCCTATCTTTTTGGCATACTTTGTCTCACTTTTTATAGAAAAGATGCTTTTTAACGGTTTTAAAGTCAAAGCACAAAAGAAGATAGAGTCTATGGCTGACATGAAAGTAGTCGGTATCACGGCAAGTTACGGAAAAACCAGCATCAAAAACTACGTAGAACACCTACTTAAAGCAAAGTATAAAACCTATGCTACTCCACGCTCAGTAAACACGCTAGGTGGCGTGATGAAAGATATCAATGATGACTTACCAGAGGACACAGAAGTGTATGTTGTGGAGATGGGAGCAAGAGGCGAGGGTGATATAGGAGAGATAAGCACGTTTGTAAACCCTCACTATGTGGTAGTAGGCAAGATAGGTCCTGCACATATTGAGTACTTTAAAACGATGGAAAACATCCGTAACACCAAAATGGAGATACTTAAAACTGACAGACTAAGGCAGGCATGGGTACATGAGAGTGCGATGGTAAAACCAGAAACAAATGTACATACCTTTGGCAGTAAAGAAAATCTGGATATACGTACAAATATGCCAGCACCACAACATATCATAGAAGATATAGAAGCAACTTTGGGTGCTACAAGTTTTACGCTTGATGGGGTACGTTATTCAGCAAGTATTTTGGGGGCATTTAATGCTATGAACTTGGCAGCTGCAGTGCTGTTAGCCAAAGAGCTAGGACTTAGTGATGAAGAGATACAAACACAGCTAAGTACACTAGAACCTGTAGCACACAGACTCCAACGCATAGATGCAGGAGGCAAAGTGATACTTGATGATTCGTTTAACGGAAACATAGATGGTATGATGGCAGCCTTTGATTTGGCTACAACCTATGAGGGCAGAAAAGTAGTCATTACTCCAGGGCTTGTAGAAGTAGATGATGAGCTTAACATACAGGTAGCCAAACGTGCCAATGAGGTTTTTGATGTGGTGGTAGTAACGGGTGATTTGAACTATGGGATATTTAAAGACCATGTAGAGGCAGATAAGTTGGTGAAGTTGGCAAGCAAGGGTGAGATGGAGGCTATGTTGGTGGAGCAGACTAGAGCAGGAGACTTGATACTATTTGCTAATGATGCACCATCATTTGTGTAATTTTTCTGCAGTATCGACTTGACTTCATTTTTTAAACATCGTATAATAAATAAAAAACTATACGACTAAAGGAGCAGATGATGACCTCTAAGATAACTCTCTACTCTGAAGATGAGCTCATTCAGGAGATGAAAGTATATGCAAAAGAACATAATACTTCTGTATCTAAAATAGTTAATACATTTTTTAAAAACCTTTTACATGAAAAAAAATCAAGTAATAAAAAGAGTAAAATTACAGATACTTTGGTAGGTATTATACCTACCAAGACACTAGATGAAAATGATTATAACAGATACCTAGAAACTAAATATCTATGAAAATACTTTTAGATACAAATGTAGTATTGGATGTGTTACTGGCACGAAAACCTTTTGTTTTTAATGCTAGGGAGATAATGGCTTTAATAGAACAAAAAGAAGTGCAGGGGTATCTTTGTGCAACAAGTATGACAACAATACATTACCTTATGCAAAAAAGTACAGACAAAACAAAAGCAGATAGTCTGATAATCACTCTTTTAAAATTGTTTGATATAGCACCCGTTACTAAAGATACATTACATTATGCTTCTATAAATAATGGCATTGACTATGAAGATAGTGTTATCTATTCGGCTGCCAAGGATACAGAGGTAGATATAATAATCACTAGAGACAACAAAGGATTTAAAAATGCTTCCATGTCTGTTTTGTCTCCCGAAGAATTTTTAGCATTTTGGGTATTGAAATGATTGTTATTGTTAATCTCGCTTCATCCTCTTAAAAAACAGCGTATGACTAGGACTTTTTAGTGTCATACCGTCTACACCATACTTCTTCTCTTTTTTCATACTAAACCCCTCTTTTAGGGTTATATGTAGGCGTTTACTTACCCAGTTGTGTATGTTTTCTCTGCATGCCATTTTGGTAGATATGAGCATAGGGGTTGATATGTTTGTATCTGAGTTCTTTTGTAATG
>JALWME010000183.1 GCA_027083995.1 Sulfurovum sp. | reverse complement strand
GAGGTATTGTCTTGCGTGAAATTGCTAAAGCAGGTGTCACCAATATAGACATGTTTATGAAACTCCCCATAAAAGGATTAAATATCCAAGAAATCCAAACCAAGAAAAATAAAACTGAGATAATATACACTATAGACAACTAAAAGGATAATCTATGCGACTGCCCTCTGATGATACCCTTTACAAGATACTTCTCTTTTTACTTATACTCATGGTAGCACTTGGTATACTCTTCGATACGGACTACAACTAATGGCAAACTTTTTTGAAATGGGTGCTGACCTCAGTGAGGGGTGGCATTCGGACAATAAAGACAAGCCTAGTAAAAATACCCTAAAAGAACTAAAAACTCCAGAGAAACACAAACTTCACTTTGCCAAAGAAAAACGCAGAGGGAAAGTAGTCACTATTGTCAAACCCTTCTACTTAACTATAGGTGAACTACAGACTTTACTTAAGTTACTCAAAAAGAAATTGGGAACTGGTGGAACAATCAAAGAAAACAGCTTAGAATTTCAAGGGGACATACCTCAGCAATTACGTAAACAGTTGGAAATTTTGCACTATAGATTTAAAAACTAACTCAACTTAGGTTTTTTATAGATACCATGTTGGTCTTTCTGTGTAATGTGACCAGTTGTATAGTAGCAAAATATTAAAAAAATACTTCTTTATGTCGAAGCTTAAGTACCCCTATCTTCTCCTTCGCTTCTTCAAACAAAGAAAAAAACTTTATACCTTCTTTACAAAGATGTATATGCCTCTCATACGACTCCATCACTCGCCTTGCCTTCTTATATGCATTTTTTCTGTTACGCTTAATATGCTCAAAACCTATAGCTGCATTGATAAACCCTTTGGTAAGATTTGCCAAAGGGTGCTTTTTGAGCCGTAAAGGGTGCCATGCCTCTTCCATAACTTCATGGGCCTCAAAATATGCCTCATCCTCCAATAGCTTAAGATACTCTTTTAATGCACCTTCCAGGTCTTCATTCATTGTTAACATTACTCTACTACCTTATTGATTTTCTCTATGAGTTTGCTTATATTTGTATCATTTGCGAAACACATGGTGGTTTTACATGCAAGATACTCATCACTCTCTTGTGTCGCACTTAAAACAAAGGGGTATTTCATACTATCGAGTGCAGTTTGTGCCAAAAGTAACTTTTCTCTCTTTGCATGAACGATGATATCTCCTAGTCTTAAACGTAAAAAGGTATGCACTAACTTAGGAGCAAAAGAGGGATTATGCTCCAACACACCCCCATACTCTTTGATGGTCTCTTGGACAACCCCACTATAAGTCAAATCATTCGTAAGCGAAGCCAGTCTCACTAGATTTTCCAACATCACAGACAAAGCAGCAGTATAATACCTGTCATCAAAATCTGCCTTTGCTTTAATGCCATCATTGCTTAAATACCATTCCTTTTGTCGATAAAACAACCTTATGGACTCTTTGGATAAAGTTTGAGCCAAGCTTAAGTACGCATCTTTATAAGTTCTTTCATAAGCACTCATCAATGCAGCTATCAAAAATGCATAGTCTTCTAGCAGTCCTTTTTGTTTCGGTATATCTCCCAGAATTACCTGATGATATAATACTCCCTCTTTTCGCATAAGTTTCAACAAACCATTTAGCCTTTTTTCTGCTAAGAGAAGATATCTTTTTTCTATTTTAGATGCTTCAAAAAGAGCTTTTATCATCATCGCATTCCATGCTGTATTGATTTTTTTGTCTACAAAAGGAAAGGTACGTTTGGCACTTTGGTTTCTGAGGTAAGTTCTAAGCTCTTCCAGACGTTTAGGTGCTACCTCAGCTGTAATATGCGTATGTGACAGTTCTCCATCTATATTCCCATCTTCTTCTATGCCTAGGTATGCTAAAGTTTTTTCTATCTCATTTGAGCTCCAGTTTTTTGCCTTGAGTGCCTCTTTTACTACAAGGTAGTCATAGATGAAGTATCTTCCCTCCTCTCCATCAGAGTCTGCATCTGAAGCAGAGAGATACAGCCCGTCATTATGCTTGTTTTTTTGTATATAATGCTCTTCCATTTGTGCTATGGTTTCGTCTACTACTCTTTTATAGAGTGTATCTTTACTCATCCTATACATTTCTACATAGACAGGTACAAGTTCTGCATTGGTATAAAGCATCTTTTCGAAATGTGGTATCTGCCATGCATCGTCGGTGGTATACCTAAAAAACCCACCTCTTATTTGGTCATAGATACCCCCTTGTGCCATCTTTTTTAGTGTTGTCTTTGCCATAACATATGCCTGTTTGTTTCCACTTAGTTTATATATATCCAGCAATAATGCAATTTTAGATGCTTCAGGAAACTTCGGTCTAGTTGAAAATCCACCATGACGTGTGTCATATTGTTTAGCTATCTCATCTACAACTTTCTCTATGATTTTAGTATCTAGTTGCGCTTTCAATGCACTGTGAGATTGTTCTTTTTTATAACTTTGAATGATTTTTTGAAATGCTGCACTCTGCTTTTGCAGTGCCACAAACGAAGGTAGTAGATTTAACAATCCTTTGGAGCCATAGCCTTCTTCTTTAGGTATATAGGTTGCCAAATGAAATACCTCTGCATCAGGAGACAAAAACACAGACAAAGGCCAGCCTCCTCTTTCTCCATGTATAGCCATGAAAAGTTTTTGATATTTTTTGTCAATCTGTGGGTACTCTTCTCTATCTACTTTTATAGATACAAAATAATCATTGAGTAATTTGGAGATATCTGCATCCATAAAACTCTCCTCTTCCATCACATGACACCAGTGACAAGTACTGTAACCTATAGAAAGAAAAATAAGCTTGTTTTCTTTTTTTGCCTTCTGTAAAGCAACTTTACCCCAAGGGTACCAATTGACTGGATTATGTGCATGCTGTTGCAAATA
>JALWME010000182.1 GCA_027083995.1 Sulfurovum sp. | reverse complement strand
GAAAAAAGCTGTTCTAAAAATGTTTCTACATCATCAATGGTTACATCGGCTAAAAAACCTAAGTTTCCCGCATTGATACCTACTACAGGTTTTTTATAGACATAAGAGTTACGTACCAAAGAGAGTAAAGTACCATCTCCACCAAGTGAAACCAAGAAATCTGATTCTTGACACATTGTCCCAAAAGGTATACCTTGTAGCCCTATCATCTCTGCTGAACGTTCAGCAAGAAGTACAGATATATCTCTGGCTTCAAACTGTGCTTTAATCCGTTCATAAAGAGTATATATCTCAGGATCATTTGGTTTCAAGATAAACCCTGCGGTTTTTATCTGATCTAATTTTTGCTTACTCATACTTTTTCCTAATGGTGTAAAAAATAATTGTTGTTAGAGTAGCATAATCTTGCTTCTATATAAAATCACCTTTATTATCTGAAACCAATCCTTTATGTACAAGTTTTGAGAAAAAAGACTTCACACCTTTAGCCTGACTCTCTTTGGGTGAGAGTGCATGAAGAAGAGCAAACTGTTCTGCACGTTCATCAAGAAAAGAAGTATCAAACTTTCCTGCTTTAAAGTCATCATCATTTACGATATCTTTGTGTAAACTAATATTGGTTGTGATACCTTCAATCACATACTCGTCCAATGCACGTCTGGCTTTTTTAACCACACCCTCCCAATCAATAGCCCATACAATAAGTTTGCCTACCATTGAGTCATAGTTTGGAGGGATAGTATATCCACTGTAAATACTGGTATCCAAACGTACTCCAGGCCCTCCTGGCGTAAGATATTCCCCTACTGTTCCAAATGAGGGCATAAAGTTGTTACGCGGGTCTTCGGCGTTGATACGAAACTCTATCGCATACCCTCTAAAACTTATCTCTTCTTGCAAGAAATGGAGCTTGTCTCCCTCTGCTAGCTGTATCATACGCTGGATAATATCTACCCCTGTGATAATTTCTGTAACAGGGTGCTCCACTTGAACACGGGTGTTCATCTCTATAAAGTAGATATTGTCTGCTTCATCTATAAGAAATTCTATCGTTCCTACACTCTCATACCCTATACGAAAAATAGCCTTGAGTGAAATACGGTAGAGTTCTTTACGAACAGCAGGACTTAGCAGAGGAGAAGGAGAAATCTCAATCACCTTTTGGTGACGTCTTTGGATAGAGCAGTCTCTCTCTCCCAAATGCACCACATTGCCATATTTGTCTGCCATCATCTGTACCTCTATATGTCGAGGGTTTTCGACATACTTTTCTACAAACATCTCATCATTGCCAAAATATTTTTTTGACTCATTGGCTGCAGCTTCAAACAGAGACTTAAACTCTTTCTCTTCTCTTACGATACGCATACCACGTCCACCACCACCAAAAGCAGCTTTGATAATGACAGGAAAGCCTATCTCTTTGGCAATTTTTTGTGCTTCAGAGATATCGGTAATAGGTTCTTCTGTTCCCTCAATAACAGGCACACCAATCTTTCTCATCGCATTTTTAGAAGCAATTTTATCACCAAAGAGTTCAATATGTTCTGCCTTTGGACCAATAAATATAATACCGTTATCTTCACAAGCTCTCGCAAAGTCTGCATTTTCAGAGAGGAAACCATAGCCAGGGTGTATGGCATCACATCTATTCTCTTTTGCAATTTTGATAATATTTTCATAGTCAAGATAGACCTCTACAGGGTGTCCTTCCATCTCTATGGCTTTATCGGATTTCTTTACCCACACACCATCACTGTCTACTGTTGAGTGAACAACCAGACTAAATACTTCCAACTCTTTACACGCTCTTATGATACGAAGAGCAATTTCACCACGACTTGCAATGAGAATTTTTTTAATTTTTTGCATCTTTTTATCCTTTTTGTTATTATTTGAAGATATTATAGATGATTTAACACTTTAACTCTACACTATATTTGATATAATCATTTACATTATTTGATTTAAAAGTTATCCAAAGTTGGTATTTATGAAACGTACTACCCTTGAAAAAAACACAAATATAGCCAATGATATTATGTACTATATCTATACACACATCGATACAGATATCTATTTGGATGAGTTGGCATCTTTCTTTGGTGTCAATAAATTTTATATGCACAAGATATTTAAAGAGGTATTTGGACGTAATATCTATGAAACAATCAAATCTATACGCTTACAAAAAGCTTCAACTCTACTTCTTACAAACCGCTACTCTACCATCTCTGAGATTGCTTTACTTTGTGGCTACAGCTCTCAAACCTCTTTTATTCGTGCTTTTAAAAAACGTTTTTCCATGACACCCAAAGCATGGCGTAACGGAGGAGACAGAGCCTACTCAGAAGAGCTGTTGCGTACTTCACACTATGCGAGTATATCTACAGTTTCATTTAAAACTCTTATCCCAGAGATAGTCAAAATGCCACCCATGAGAGCCTACTACATACGACACAGAGGCTATGAGGAAAACATACGTAGCACATGGCAAAAGATTCAAGCATGGATTTTTTCACATGATACAGAGTCTTATACGATGATTTCTCTCTTTCATGACAACCCTGCTGTTACACCTCTCTCTGAGTGCCAACATGTAGCCTGTCTTATGCTTGATGAAGAAGATGAAGTGAGTGATTCCCGTCTTCCAAGACTTACCATCTCCAAAGGAGTCTATGCAAAGTTTGACATCAAAGGAAAAAGAGGTGACCTGCTGCGTTTTATCCACTGGGTCTACCATGAATGGTTACCCAAAAGTGAGTATGAAACAACAACCAAGCCTCCCTATGCCATTTATAGGAAAAACCATCATTTAAGTGAAGATGGTACATTTGACATGAGCTTCTATCTCTCTATTACCTTTTGATTTGAGGCTCTTAAACAATTTTTAGCTATAATCGCGTCAATTTAATTTT
>JALWME010000181.1 GCA_027083995.1 Sulfurovum sp. | reverse complement strand
GCTTCAAACCCAGGTATAAATGCGTTAGAACCAACTTTTAGGACAAATTTCTCAGCCGTTCCGCCTTCAAAAAGATTTCCATCAATCGAGCCTTCAAAGTCAATAAGTGTAACATCACCGTCAGCTACTGCTCTAGGTGTTTGTATAGCAGTAAATGTACCTTGTTGCAGCGCCAGCTCTTCTAGTTTTTCATCCACTTTTCTAGGGTCAGCTTCAGGCTGTGTAAATGTTGGTATAATGTCACTGTAGTCTACATCTGTGTCTATTTTGGGAGCTGTAGCAAGTGCTAATTCAAGGTAGAGACCGTTATCTTTTTTGTCATATTTTCTAAATGCAGGTTGTCCTAGGATGTCATCTACTTTAACACCAGCTTTATTTAGCCCAGCTTCTATAAATGCGGTAAGTACTTCTCTTTGGGCAGCCTCTTGTATGGCATCTTCAATCTCTTTAGTAACTTCTTTATTATCTTTGACTGCTTGTGCTTTAAGTGCTGCAACCTTATCTTCAGTCATTTTGTTCTCTATGACTCCAGAGATATTGATATTAATGTCATCTAGTTTTTTGGCTCTTACTTCCATGCACAATCCTTTGCAAATGTTTTAATTTCGTGATTTTAGCCAAAAAATGATGAATATAGCTGATGAGATAATAGGCAATACTGCAATGAGTGAAATCAAAATCAAATGTTATAATATCTTCAATTCAATATCAAAAGGCACAATATGTCAAAACAAAATATAGTTACTTCTGGACTTACACTTGCTAAAGGCAAACAACTTAAAGGTGATGACTATTATGAGATAAAAGTACTTGATACCATAACTATAGCTGTAGTTTGTGATGGCGTGGGTTCAGCTATGTTAGGGGCAGAAGCTGCGAAACGTACATCTAATTTTTTAGTACATTCACTTAAAAACAGACCCAAATCATGGACGATGGAAAAGTCTATTAAACATTTTATAGCAAATATAAATCGTATCCTTTATATGGAATCGATGGAAGAGTATGAGAGAGAAGAACTGGTAACAACATTGACTATAGTAGTGATAGAAGGAGACAGGCTCTATGGTGCCAATGTAGGTGATAGCCGTATTTATCTGTATAGAAACACACAGTTTACTCAACTCTCAGATGACCATGCTATGGATGAAGAGGGTATGGAGAGTGTATTGACTTCTGCAATGGGTCTAGAAGAAGAAATCTCCCCATATTACTTTGAAAACAATTTACTCTCTGGAGACCAGATACTCTTATGTACTGATGGACTCCATACAGAACTTTCCAAAAATGAATTGGCAGATAATATACATATGGGTGCATCTTATTTGGTAAAAAAAGTCTCTAAAAAATATAATGATGAGTTGCCAGATGATACTACAGCTGTGGTACTGGAGATAAAAGAGTTAGATCCCAGACTGAAGTTCAAGCATTCAGACCTGATAGTAAACGAACATTACAAGGTGGGTGATGTGATAGATGGATACAAGCTTTTAAAGTCGTTAATACAGAACAATCGTACATGGCTTTGTGAAAAAAGAGGCTTAAACTATGTCATAAAGTTTGTGCCATTTGAAGCAGCAGATGATGAGATACAGTTAGACTTCTTTGTAAAAGAAGTCTGGATGGCAAAGCGTTTAAAAGCTGGATTTTTCCCTAAGGCTGTTGTGCCTAAAGGGCGTACACATCGTTATTATATTATGACTTTTATAGAAGGTGAAACACTCAAAGAGTTCATTGCTAAAAAACCTCTGTCTGTTGATCTCTCTGTGGAGTTAGCTATTTTTCTGCTCAAAATGTCACAGTTTCTTATCAAGCATGACTTGGTGCATGGTGACATCAAGCCAGAAAATATCATGCTTACAGAACGTAAAGGCAAACTTGTATTTAAAATGATAGACTTTGGAAGTATCACCGAAGCCTACTCAAATGTTACAAGAGCAGGTACTCCCTCATACTTGGCTCCTGAAAGATTTAGACAAGCACCTGTGAATGAACAAACAGAACTTTATGCTATAGGAGTAACGCTCTATGAAGCTATGACTAAAAAGTATCCTTTTGGAGAGATAGAACCTTTCGCGACACCAAACTTTGATAAAAAAGTGAAAGAACCCACACGACTTAATACCAAGATACCAGCATGGTTGGAATCAGTTATCCTTAGGGCTATTGAAACAGATACAGACAAACGCTATCACAACTACTCAGAGATGCAGTATGAGATAAGCAACCCTGAAAAAGTAAAACCCTATTTTGACAAAAGTAAATCATTTATAGAACGTAATGAATTTATGGTCTATAAAGTAGGATTTATAACAATGTTTGTATTAAATGTCTGGCAGTTATTATTTAGATGATTATTTCATTTTTTTTATATTTTTACGGTGCTTTTTAAAGGTATCTGTAAAGTCATGTACCCCATCTTTGTTTCTCATGAAGTAGAGATAGTTTGTCTTGGCAGGGTGCAAGGCTGCTTTGATGGCTGTGATGCTTACTGAGCCTATGGGTGAGGCTGGTAGTCCTTTGTGTTTATAGGTGTTGAAGGTACTTGTGTCTGTTTTTATACGTTCTGGTGTAACCTTGATATGTGAGTATTTACCGTAGTTGAGGGTACCGTCCATCTGTAGTCGCATGTTTTTTTTAAGACGATTATATATGACAGAAGCTACAATGGGCATCTCTTTGTTGTTGGCTGCTTCCTTTTGTATGATGGAGGCGATAGTAAGTACTCTATGCCACTTTGTTTGGTTGTAGTCTCCATAGGCTTGTTTGGCCAGTTTTTTATACTTGCGTTCAGAACTGGCTAGTAGAAACTTCATGAGTTTTGCTTCATTCATCTTTTTGGGTGCGAGGTAGGTATCTGCAGCAATGGCTGCTTCTGGGTATTTGGCTTGGCTTTTATAGGCAGTGATGAGTTTGGTTTGATT
>JALWME010000180.1 GCA_027083995.1 Sulfurovum sp. | reverse complement strand
ACTCAAACAGTACACTATAGATGCTGCAGTGGACTATCTCTCTGTGGGAATAGACCCAAACAAAACAACCTTTTGGATACAAAGCCATGTACCTGAAGTGTTAGAGCTTTACTGGATACTCTCCAAGTTTACACCTATGGGCTTACTGGAACGTGCACATAGCTACAAAGATAAAGTAGCCAAAGGCATACCAGCAAACCATGCCCTATTCTCTTACCCTGTGCTTATGGCAGCAGATATACTTATGCTTGACACCCAAATAGTCCCTGTAGGAAAAGATCAGATCCAGCACGTAGAGATGACCCGTGACATCGCCACAAAATTTAACAATGAGTATGGTGAGATATTTGTATTGCCAGAACATAAGGTAGCCCAAGAGGTGGCAACCATCCCCGGTATAGATGGACAAAAAATGTCTAAATCTTATGACAACACCATTGACCTTTTTATGGATGAAAAATCCCTGCAGAAAAGATGTAACAAAATCATCTCCTCCTCTACACCTTTGGGTGAACCTTTGGAACATGAGGATGATAATATATTTGCTCTTGCTGCACTTTTTTTAGATAATAGAAAAAAACTCGAACTTCAACTACGTTACCATAGTGGTAAAGAGGGGTATGGACACTTTAAAAAATATCTAAAAGAGCTTATTTGGGAAGAGTTGGGTGAGGCTAGAGAAAAACGTGAATATTATCTTGCTCATATAGATGAGGTACATGATATCTTGGCAGATGGTGCCAAAAAAGCTTCAGCTATAGCCTCTAATAAAATGCAAACCGTAAGAGAAGCTATAGGACTTTAGATATCTTCCAAAGCTTTTCCTATAGCTAAACCTATCTCATCTACAATCTCTTCATCTTTTAATCTCTTAGGCTCATTGCTTTCTTGTTTTTGAGGGCTTATATCCTCATTTTTTTTATTGCTATACTCTTCTAGGTTTTGGATATAATCCTTCTTCTCTTTGTCTTCAAGTACCTCTGTTATAGCATTGTTAACTTCTTCAGACTGAACCTCCACTCTGTTGGCAGTGCCTTCTTGTGTAGGATCTACTTCTACTTCTACATCAGTATAGCCTTCTAAGTTTTTTAGATAGCTATGGGTTTTTTCTTCTTTGGAAACCTTTTTTACCTCTGGCATCTTATAGCTAATCTTATCTATCATACCACTATCGTCTATTAAATTATATTGCACAATAAAATAGACAACCAGTAAGGACAAAAGACCTACAAGCATGATAGCAAAACTCTCTAATTTATTTTTCATTCTTTACTCCTACTTATTGACTACAGTTGTAAAACCCAAAATTTTCCACATTTGAAAACCACCTCGGTAATACAACATTTTATCGCTTGGGTATCCAAGCTCTAAAAATACTTTGATAAACTCTGGGGCTTTCCCACACCATAATCCATTACAGTAAAATACCATGTCCATGGCTTTACTTGTATCTAGCGTACCATCAGCATTTCTTTTTGCCCCTAGTACTTTGAGTATTTTTTTTAATTTTACTTTATTGTCTTTTGTTTTTGCAGGTATGTTGATTGCAGAGGGTATTGACTCTCTTTGATAGGCTCTTTTAGGTCTAAGGTCTACCAAGATACCTTTTTTTTCATTGCCTTTATTTTTCATAAAATGCAGCAACTCCACCTCACCTATGGTTTGGATATCTTTATGCATTTTAATAGGCTGTATATATTGTCCTGGTCTATACTGTTTGGCATACTCTCCTGTAAGTTTATGCTTTGTATCTTGAATACGATGCACTTTTACTGCTTTCCCTTTATGATAGACATAAATATACGATATTTCTGGTGTAATTTTCACTTTATCAAACTGCCCTGCACCAAGAGTGATGGCTCCTATAAAGAATAATATCAGACTTCTCATTTTTTGTCCTTCTTCTCTTTAGGAACAATCGTAGTCAAACCCAACAACTGCCATGTCTGCATCCCACCACGATAATACTTCATCTTCTCTTTAGGGTAACCTATATCCATCAAAGCATTGATAGCTGTAGGTGACTGCCCACACCAGGCACCATTACAGTAAAGTAAAAGTATTTTTGCCTTCGCAAAATCCCATACGCCAGATTTGCTCTGTACGCCTCCTAAATTTTTGAGTATTTTATCTCTTTGTGTGGATTTTGTTAAAAAAAGTTTAAAAGGAATATTTACTGCTGTAGGTATAGCAGATTTGGCATACCAGTTTTCCAACCTGGCATCTATAAACAGACCTTTTTTCTTGGCAATAAAATCTAACAATTCAAGTTCACCATAGGTCTCTACACCTGGACTTACAGAAAAAGGTTCGATAAAAAATGGAGGAGAGGGTCTAGAGGTCAATGCAAAAGTATTGGTAAGATAGGCTTTGGGATTTTGTGTGCGTTCAATTTTATAAGTTTTACCTTCTGACTCCACTTCAATATAAGGCATTCCTTCTACAATCTCTACAACATTAGCCGAAACCAAAGTCATAGAAAACAACATCATTACCATGCTATAAAATGGTTTTATATTTAATTTCATTATAACTCCCTACTTAATAATGCATCATACAAAAAATATGTGCGAATAGAATGTAAGGTTCATCATAATGATAAACGCCATACTTCTATTGGTAACCTGACCAACTATATAAATAATAGTCTCATGGTTTTCTGCCCCTACCTCACGATAGGTTTAGCTTTTTCAATGACAGTACAACTGTATCTGTAGTATTATAGCATAATTATATATAAGTTATTTACTATTACTTATAAGATTTGTTTATTTTATACATATATGTGTCATTTCTTCCGTACACTTAAGTGATGTTAGTACAGTCTCTTTGCTAATATCTCCTGTATAGTAAAGATATATCTGCAAGCCCCCTTCATTTTTATGTCTCTGCTCTTTAGCCAAATGTAACAAACGATGGGCGATGGCATCTC
>JALWME010000179.1 GCA_027083995.1 Sulfurovum sp. | reverse complement strand
AATTTACCACTCTGTCTGGACAGTCAAGATTTTGACACTTAATAAGCGTACCCTCATCTAACACTTCAGAGTGACAAGTAGGACACTGGGCAGGACGGACAATAGGTTTTTCTGAGCCGTCACGTCTGTCGGTAAGCACTTTGGTGATTTTAGGTATCACATCTCCAGAGCGTATGAGTATAACACTGTCACCTATCATCAACCCTTTACGTTCTATCTCATCGAAGTTATGCAGGGTGGCACGTGCTATGATGGCACCATCTAAGTCTACTGGCTCTACCTCTGCTACAGGAGTGAGTACACCTGTACGCCCTACCTGTATGGTAATGTCATTGACCTTGGTGACTTTCTCTACTGCTGGGAATTTGTAGGCACACATCCACTTGGGTACCTTAACCGTATAGCCTAAGTCCTCTTGCAAATGCACATCATCTACCTTGATAACCATTCCATCCATCATCATAGGGATTTCATCTCGTTTACTTATGAGGAAGTGGTAAAATGCTTCTATCTCTTCTATGGTGTTACACTCTTTTGAGTAAGGTGGTTTGAGAAAGCCTTGCTCATAGACAAAGTCCATCTTTTTAGAGAGTCTGCTTTGGGGTAAGCTGTTTTCTCCAAGCCCCCAAGGGTAAAAAACCAACCTACGCTTCGCAGTAATAGAACTGTCAAGCTGTCTAAGGCTTCCTGCTGCTGCGTTACGCGGGTTAGCAAAGGGTTGTTCACCCTCTTCTAAACGCTCACGGTTGATGATTTCAAAATCATCTTTACGAATGACCACCTCTCCACGTATCTCTATAAGTCCCTCATACTCTATGGCAAGTGGCACAGAGCGTATGGTACGTACATTGTCTGTCACCTCTTCTCCTACTACACCATCCCCACGGGTAATGGCACGCACAAGCTTACCACCCTCATAAAGCAGGTTCATACTCGCCCCATCAAACTTAGGCTCACAGAAGTACTCACATGTACCTACATTTTTTTCTACCCTCTCTAGCCACTCCTGCACTTCTTCGGTAGTAAACACATCTTCCATACTCCACATACGCTTGATATGCTTTGCCTTGCTAAACTCATCACGCACCACACCCCCCACACGCTTGGTAGGCGAGTCTTCCACTACCTCATCAGGATGTGCCGTCTCATAGTCCAATACTTCATGGTAAAGCTTGTCGTATTCTTCATCGGTGGCAATTGGGTTGTCTTCTACGTAGTAGGCATATGCCCATTTTTTGAGTTGTTCTATTTTTTTTAGGTACTGTTCTTTTGTCATCTATTTTATATCGCTTGTCACTTGGTTTTCAAGTATCAAATACTCCTCTACCATCATACATACTTTGGGTACCCCAGTGGTGGCTGGCTCGTGTAGGACAGTTTTAAAATACCTGTCATGCATGGGGTCTGCATCTAAGTTGTTCAAGATAGAGTTTTCTACATGCTGTGCAAGTGATGCTGTGTTGATAACTTGTCCGCTTGTGCCAAGGACTACTAGCATATCTGCTGCCGTAGTCAGCACAGATAAAAATGCATACTTTGGTGCAGCCTCTCCAAACATCACTACATTATGTCTTACATTATCACTGTGACATTTAGGGCATTGTTTTCCCTCTTGGCTTGTATACCCCACATAAAACTCTGCTTCACACGCTTCACAACGAAGGTCTGTAAGTGTACCGTGTAGATGTATGACCTCTTTACAGCCTGCTTTCTCTAATAGATTATCCACATTTTGCGTTAGCATCACAATGTTATTTGGATATTTATTCTTTAACTGAGCCAGTGCATAATGTGCAGCATTTGGCTCTTTATCTGCCAAGTCTGCCCGTCTGGCATCATAAAAATCAGAGACTTTTTGACGATCACGCTCCCAGCCTTGTACAGAACATACCTCTTCAACTGAGTAGTTTTCCCATAAACCATCGTTATCTCTAAATGTTTTTATGCCTGACTCAGCAGATATACCTGCACCAGATAAAATATATATTTTTTTTGTTTCTTTTCTATCTTTCATTTTACTTCCTATAGATAATTATTTGAGTGCATCAGCTACAGCCAATGCCTGCACATGCTCTTTTACATCATGGCATCGCACAATACTTGCTCCATTTTCTACGGCTTTTAAGTGTAGTGCCAATGTCCCTGCCAATCTCTCTTCCACAGGTGTAGCTATAATCTTGTCTATCATAGACTTTCTACTAGCCCCTACCAACACTTCACACCCAAACACGTTAAAATGTGCCATATTTTTAATAAGTGTTAGGTTATGCTCCAAGGTTTTACCAAACCCTATACCCACATCTAAAATGATGTTTTTTCTCTGCATTCCCAAATCTTCACACTTTGCTATACGCTCTTCAAAAAACCCACTTACCTCTACCATGACATCTTCATAGTTAGGGTTTTTCTGCATGGTTTGAGGAGTGCCCTGCATATGCATGATGCAGAGTCTTGCACTATACTTTACTGCTAATTTGATGATGGCTTCATCGCTAGCTCCTGTAATGTCGTTAATCAAAGTAAAGCCTCTTTGAAGAGCATACTCTGCAACTTTTGGACTATAGGAGTCTATAGAAAATATCACTTGTTCATGTAGTTTTTCAGACGCTATAGCATCACAAATAGGCTTTATGCGTTCTAGTTCAACAAGTTCACTCACCTCATCAGCATTGGGACGAGAAGAGACTGCACCGATGTCTATGATGTCTGCACCCTCACGTATCATCTGCTTTATCTGAATGATGGCATCTTCTTTTTGAAAACGACTGCCTTCAAAAAAGCTGTCATCATTGGCATTTATCACACCCATGATTTGCGTAGGGTATTCTCTTACAGACAAAAACTTTGCAAGTTCTTTAGCTACACTTTTAAGCCCAAAAGGTTGAGCTAACTCTTTTTTGGAGAGTATCTCCATATGCTTTCGAGTCCCTATAAGCATGCAGTCATAGGTAGGTTTCTCACAAAGTATCACCCCACCTGGAACTGCCAAGTCCGCCCCAATGCTTAAGGCATCTTGCTTAAGTATGTTTGCAGCTGGGCACTTTAGGTCTTTGATAAAGAAACAGATCAACTCCATCTTCTTAGCCATAATACCCACACCACCAGACTCAACCCCAAGTGCTTTGAGTGCAGCTTTTTTATCAAAAATCGTACCTAATTTATATATATACAAAGAAACTCCTCATTAATCACGCGAATGCATGCCTGTTGTCTCGAACGACCTTGTAAGCGAAGCGATTCGAGAGAGACAACGACTTTTGCTTACTTTTCTAGAAAAGTAAGGAGAACAACAACACCACAAGTAAACTATGAGGCAAGTTGAAGAACAAAATATATTCAAATATAAATATTTTACCGTTTTTTACGAGCCAACAACTTTAAAAGCAAAGTATTCAACACAAACTGTGGAGGAGAGCCCATATCTAAAGCCACATAACACTCAGAGAACAAAGAAAGTGTCTTCTCATCTAAGTTATATCCACCCGATACCATAGCCTCTTTAGCGATACGCTCAACAATAATAGTCATCTCTTTGGCATTGGTACGTTTATGCTCTTGTATAAATTCATACACCGAAGACAAAGAGAGTTGTGCTAACTCTAAACCTAAGACTTTCTCTTCCTTATCTTCAGAAAGTATAGTAATAGGTAGACGAGAACGGATGGTATCAAGTATAGTAGACTTACTTTGGGTAATGAGTATGAATTCTTTATTTTTAGGTGGTTCTTCTATAATCTTAAGTAGTTTATTTTGCACAATGGGAGAAAATACTTTTGCTGCCAAAATAATAACTGTCGTCTCTTCACTGGCCATATAAGCTTTAGATATAACCTCTTTAGCATCAGTGACAGAAAAAGCTTTTTCTTCTTCCAGTATTTTGACTATACGTTCACTAGTTTTTTCTGTTTCCAGTAAAGCGATAGTAGCATCCAAATCACTGCTTATAATCACCTGAGAAGTTAATGTCATGCTTCTAAATCTAAGTCCCCAAAGAGTACTGCTGAGAGCGTTTTGTCAAAAAGTTTAAAAAGCTGTAGAAGTTTAATATCCAAAAGCTCATCAGAAGAACGCAGTGTAAAAGAGTTCTGTACCTCTTCATCCAACACCCATAAAAAACTCTCCTCACACCTATATGCCATTTTGGTATAAGTATGATCTCCCTTACCTATATACCAAATATAATAGCCATTAGGATAAGAGATATCGAGCATATCTTCAAGGAGTTCCATATCTTGGGTATTGTGTATATCTTGCAAGTTTGGAAAACATTCTGTAAGCTGATAAAAAGGAAGTAGAGGTCTGTTTTTACTGAGTTCGTTAATGCTGTTTAAAATATACTGTCCAAACCACTTACGTGAATCATCTGTTACTATAAGTACTGTTTTCCCCTGTATGCTTTGGGACACTGCAGACTTCACCAAAGGTGCCCACTCATAACGGTACTCTTCCATCCATGAAAAACATGACTCGTCTTCACGTATGGTATCAAGTGTCCATTTGAGTAGCTGCTGCATATATGTCGCCTTTACTTGTCAAGTTCGTAGGCTTTATGTAAAGCACGAATTGCTTTTTCTCCATGAGATTCATCTATAATCATAGAAACTTTTATTTCAGAAGTAGATATCATCTGTATATTAATGTCTTCTTCTGACATCACTGTAAATGCAGCAGCAGCCACACCTGTGTGTGACTTCATCCCTACACCTACAACTGAGACTTTACAGACATGTTCATCAAAGTCTACACCTGCGATATCATGATCAAAGGTCTCCATGAGTTTCTTCGCATTTTCATGCTCTGAGTGTGGTACAGTAAACCCAAGGTTAGTTGAACCATCTGTTCCTCTGTTTTGAATAATCATATCTACGTTAATATTTGCTTCTGCTAGTGTAGTAAATATCTCTGCAGCTATGCCTGGTCTGTCAGAAACACCTCTAAGTGTAACTCTTGCTTGATTTTTATCTAGGACTACACCCGATACCAATACCTCTTCCATATTTTCATTCTCCTCTGTTATCAATGTTCCTTTATTCTCTGAGAAAGAACTCTTTGCATAAAGTTTTACACCTAATTTTTTTGCCAATTCCACTGAACGGCTCTGCAATACTTTAGCACCCAGTGATGATAACTCCAACATCTCATCATACGAAATACTGTCAAGTTTCTTTGCATTGGGTTCTATGCGTGGATCGGTTGTATAGATACCATCTACATCAGAATAAATCTCACACTGGTCTGCTTTTAATGCACCTGCAAGTGCCACAGCAGAAAGATCAGAGCCACCACGACCAAGCGTAGTAATGGAGCCATCTTTATCTACACCTTGAAACCCTGCTACAATGACAATTTTTCCTTCTTTAATCGCATTTTGCATAGCAGTAGGATCTATAGAAGTAATACGTGCATAAGTATGTGTATTATCTGTCACGATACCTGCCCCACGCCCCGTCATAGCAACAGCATCATAACCACGTGCCTGCAAAGCTATAGATAACAGTGCCGCTGTCACACGTTCACCAGAACTTAACAGCATATCCATCTCTTTTTTTGCAGGATTTTTTGTAAAATGTTCTGCAAAACCTATAAGTTTATTGGTCTCTCCACTCATCGCTGATACTACGACTACTATATCATCTCCAGCTTCTCTTGCCTTTGCGACACGGTTGGTGACATTCTCGATACGCTCTACATCACCGACACTCGTGCCACCATACTTTTGTACCACTAACATTAAATCAATCCCTTTAATTATGTTTTATAATGCATTTAAAACAAACCTCTAAACACAACATTATTTTTCTTTACATAAAATTATTTAGATAAGTCCCTCATCCATAAAATAATCAATCACTCTTTTATATACTTTACGTTTAAAATAGGTTACTTTTTTAAATAGCTCTTCATACTCTACAAATGCATACTCTTCAAACTCTGGAACATGATAAGCATCTAGATTTATCTTGGCATCTTCTTTAAGGCGTACTAGAAAATACTTCTGTGTCTGTCCATCAAAATTGTACAATTTTTTACTGTTTGTTTTTGAAGGAAAATCATACGAAATCCACTCAGGGAACTCTCCTAAAACTTCGACTTTGTCACAGCCAATCTCTTCTAGTAGTTCTCGTCTTAATGCTTCTTTGGGTGTCTCTCCATTATCAATACCCCCTTGAGGAAATTGCCATGCATTTTTTATATCACTTCGGTGTGCTACAAAAAATTCACACTTTTCTGGATACTCAGAAGAGAGTATAACAGCCGCTACATTTGGTCTATACCTCTTGTTATTTTGCATACTACAACTCATTTTACTAATAATTTTAAATTTTCTGATATTATTTTATCTAAAACAGGGTTATATCCATTTGAAAAGGCTTCATTTTGTTAGTATATCTTCATATCCCCTACTGTGATTCAAAATGTAATTATTGCTCTTTCAATACCTATGTTGACAAATTTGATACCCGCGATGACTACATGCAGGCACTTTTCAAGCAATTATCACATGAACTTGAACGATTTTCAGCAAAAAAAAACAGTGTTGAAACAGTGTTTATAGGTGGTGGTACACCTTCTACTGTAGACCCTAAACTCTATTTTCCTATCTTTGAACTGCTCCGTCCCTATTTACAAAAAGATGCAGAAGTAACTACAGAAGCCAACCCAAATTCTGCTACCAAAGCGTGGCTAAAAGGTATGCGTGATTTAGGTGTAAATCGTGTGAGTTTTGGGGTACAGAGCTTCGATGATAAAAAGCTAAAATCCCTCAACCGTGCACATAACCCACAACAAGCCAAAGATGCCATACTTCATGCCCATGACTTAGGTATCAGACACCTCTCCCTGGATCTCATCTATAACTACAAAGGTGACACAAAAGAGTTACTTTTAAATGACATAGAACAAGCGTTTGAACTCCCCATAGACCATATCTCAGCCTATGAACTTACCATAGAAGATGGTACCAGCTTTTCAGCCACACCAGAAGTAAGACAAGAGAATGAAAACTTAGCCTTTTACGTCACAGAACAGATAGAAGAACGAGGCTTCAAATCCTACGAAATCTCCAACTTCGGAATCTACCAAAGCAAACACAACAAAGGCTACTGGGAGATAAAGGACTATATAGGAGTAGGTGCAGGAGCTGTTGGATTTATGAAGGACAGACGCTTTTACCCTCAGACATCTATAGAAGCTTACATAGCCAACCCTTTATATATCACAAAAGAAGTACTCACAAAAGATGAACTGCTTACTGAACGCGTCTTTTTAGGATTACGTTCCACAGTGGGCATAGAAAAATCTTTCCTAAGCCATGAGATGCAACAACGTGCTCAGTTTCTTTGCAGAGAAAAGAAACTTCTTTGTAACACCTCACACTACTATAATAATAATTTTTTCCTGGCAGATGAACTCACTCTCTACATTTTAGGATAATCTGTTAAAATACAACAATTAAAAATCTAAGGTTACACATGTTTGGTATCGGCTTTACTGAGATTCTTCTCATTTCTATCATCGCTATACTCTTTTTAGGACCAGACAAGCTGCCTGGTGCTTTGGTAGAGATGGGCAAATTTATTAAATCTGTTAAAAAAACGATCAATGAAGCAAAAAGTTCTCTAGAAGAAGAGATGAAAGTAGCAGATCTTAAAGAAGAAGCACTAAACTACAAAAAACAACTCAACGAAGCAACTGAGGAACTAAAAGGTTTTAAAAACCTCTCTTTTGATGATGAAGATGATATCTCATATGATGATGAAATCTCAGAAGAATCTCCTATGTCTCATATATCAAGTGCTACAAAAGAGACTATACCAGAAAAAAAAGAAGTCAAAGAGAGTACTAAAGGTGTCACTACGCAAATAGAAGCCAAAAATGATATTGTCACTTTTGAGAAAAAACCAAAAACCAAAAAAACAAAGACAAAAAAGACCCTCGGTAAAAAAGAGAAAAAAAATGATAACAAGGATGATGCATAATGTTTGAAGACCTTAGGCCCCACCTTGTTGAACTACGCAAAAGATTAGGACTTTCTGTTCTCTCCATTTTCATTATGTTTGCTATTTCATTCATCTTTCATACATATATACTGGCATGGATTACTGCACCACTTAATCAAGCCTTGACACAGGTAGGGTTAGTCATAGAGACCAAAGGTCAAACTGAATGGAAAATACAACAAAACGATAAAAACAGTACTGCAAAAATTACACCAATACCATATAAAAAAGGTTCTGTACAAGACTTTGCCCAAAAAGCTTCCAGTGCATCAGACACTTTACACCTTACGCTCGATAAAGCATCTAAAGTAGCTACAAACCAAGAGATGACTTCTCTATTAAAAGAGGCTTCTATCGCCGCAAAAGAAACTGCTATAGCCACAGCCAAACTCACTACTTTGCTGGGTGATGTAAACCAAAGTGTAGAAAATGCCTCTAAAAAATCCTTTGAAGGCATGGTAACTACACACCAGATAGGCGGGGTATTTTTCGTAGCATTAAAGGTCTCCTTCTTTGCTGGTTTACTAGGAGCATTGCCTTTTATTCTTTATCAAATTTGGCTTTTTGTATCTCCAGGGCTATATGCCAACGAAAAGAAAATGGTCATTCCTTTTGTTATAGGTGGCTCCATCATGTTTATGATAGGTGTTCTCTTTGCTTATTATATAGTCACACCATTTGGCTTTCAGTTTCTCATCACTTTTGGCTCTTTTCTCTATACCCCACTTATCAATATTGAAGACTATGTAGGTTTTTTTACTAAAATTATGATGGGTTTTGGTATTGCATTTGAACTTCCTGTTTTTGCATATTTTTTAGCACTTTTAGGTCTTGTCACGGACAAAACACTTAAAGAGTTTTTTCGTTATGCGGTACTCATCATCTTTGTACTGGCTGCATTACTTACACCTCCTGATGTACTCACACAGCTTCTGATGGCAGCACCACTTATTGTGCTTTATGGTGTATCTATACTCATCGTAAAAGTTGTCAATCCCCACATCCCAGATGAAGATGAAAAAGAAAACGACACATAATCAATGTCATCTGATCTTCTTACACAAAACTATGACTATACGCTCCCAGAGGGTTTTATAGCCACCTCTCCAGTACACCCCCCTGATCATGCAAAACTCCTTGTATATGATAGAAAAACACAGAATATTACACATACTACTTTTAGACATCTTCTTGACTATGTCCCTACAAACTGTGATATTTTTCTTAACGATACACGTGTTATAAAAGCACGTATATTTGGGAGAAAAATACCTACAAGTATCTCTCCCTCTGGCATTTCCCAGGGAGGAGGAAAAGTAGAACTTCTTTTCAACAAACCCCTAGATGCACAACACTATCTGGTACTTATTAAAGGTAAAGTACAGATAGGTTCTACACTGGTTTTTGATGATGATTTGCAAGCCACAGTCACATCCCTCAATAAAGATGGTTCACGTGTAGTAATATTTAGGCATAAAGGAAAGGTTCTACGCTTCGAAGAGCTTGTTTTGGTACTTGATGACATAGGGCATATCCCATTACCTCCCTATATACAAAGAGAAGACAACAAAGAAGATGAGACTGACTACCAAACACTCTTTGCCAAAAATGCAGGAGCAGTAGCAGCCCCTACTGCCTCTTTGCACTTCACTCCAGAACTTTTTTCTGCTTTGGAAAAAAGACATAAAACACACAAAATAACTCTGCATATAGGAGCAGGTACATTTAAGCCAGTGGATGCAGAAAATATTCTAGACCATCCTATGCATTCCGAATACTTCAATATACCTGTTGAAGCAGCCAGCGTACTAGATAGCGATACCCCACTTTTAGCCATAGGTACAACCGTAACCAGAACATTGGAATATTATGTACGTACACATAAAACAGGGGGAGAGTGTGATCTGTTTTTAAATCCATCCAATAAACCCCAACGCGTCACTCATCTACTCACAAATTTTCATTTACCAAAATCTACACTCATAATGCTAGTATCTGCCTTTATAGGAAGAGAAAAAACGTTAGACTTATATAAGGAAGCCATAAGAAAAAAATATAGATTTTTTTCTTATGGCGATGCCATGCTTATACTCTAAAGGTTCTATTGTGCAATATAGTGTTCTACCATTTTTCCTGCTGTTGTTTATTTTTACAGCCTGTTCACAACGTATAGTCAAAGAACCTTACAGCTATCCTAACTACCGTATTATTAAACCTGAAATAACATATAGACCCAATAGAAAAAATATCCAAAAATTACTACTAAGCTACCTTGGTAAACCTTATGTATGGGCAGAAGAGGGTCCTGATGCTTTTGATTGTTCTGGACTCACTTATAATATTTATGGAAAAATGGGCATTACTATACCAAGAACTGCAAGCGAACAAGCAAAAATGGGCAAACGCATTGCGTTTGCAAATCTACACTATGGTGATCTTATATTTTTCGGAGCTACACCTAGATACAAATCACGCATCAATCATGTTGGGATATACCTTGGTGAAGGCTGGTTCGCCCATGCCAGTAGTAGTGATCGAAAAGTAACGGTAAGCCATTTTGAAAAAGAACCCACATATATGAAACGTGTGAAACTATGTAGACGCTACCTAAGTACAGATGAACGTGCAAAATATATGTCCTGTGATGTACCACTAAAAAAAATGAAAATTACAGACAATAGATATACCACACCATGGAAAACAGGTATGAAATTACCTAAAAAAGCTGTACCATAAATACTTTTTTAGGAGATATTCAAATCATTTTCCTATAATATCAGCATGACAAAACAAAGCACTTTACTTTTATCTCTCATATTCTTCTTCCTGGCATGCAGTCAAAAACCCGCGCACCATCCTAAAAACCCCAATTATGCTATTACCAAACCAAAGGTAAAGTATAAACCAAGCAAAAAAAATCTAGCTAAAATGGTAAAAAAGTTACAAGGCAGTCCTTATGTTTGGGCCGAAGAGGGCCCCTATAACTTTGACTGTTCTGGATTTACATACTATATGTACGGAAGTATGGGAATAAACATCCCACGTGTAGCACGACATCAAGCAAAAGTAGGCAAGCGTATAGCTGCTAAAGATTTACAATATGGAGACCTTATTTTCTTTGCTACCAGTAAAAAAAGTAGCAGAAAGATAACCCATGTTGGTATGTACCTAGGTGATGGCTGGTTTACCCATGCAAGTACTATCAAACATGAAGTGGTTTATTCTAATCTCTTTACTTCCCCTTACTACAAAAAAAGACTCCGTATCTGTCGCCGATACTTACCTGATGATACACCTCAACAGGTATCTAGGCAAACACCAAAACAGATCCCGTGGAAAACACCAAAAGTTTTACCTACGCCTTCTGTAGTTGCCAAACCTACTCCAATACATGTCTTAAGCCAAGAGAGAAAAGCTACTCCTGTTACTACAGGTAAAGCTATTGTCATAAAAGCATCACTAAAAGAGATAGAACAATCCTCTCCTAGTGGAAACTACTATATCCAGGTAGGCTCATTCATTGGCAATCCAAAATCTGCTCTAATCTATAATATTACTCATCATGGCTTTAATCATAAAGTGATTAAATTTCCAAAAAACGGTAAACAAATCTCTAAACTTCTCATAGGTCCATACCAAACAAGATCTGATGCTTCAAAAGCCTTAAAAGATGTGAAGACTCAAATACAAAAAGATGCTTTTATTGCTGAGATACGTTAATGAAATTGGCAAGTATAGATGTAGGACTCAAACGTATTGGTGTAGCTATTTGTTTTGATGGCAGTATTGTGATACCTCAAGATGCCATTTTACGTAAAAACCGTAACCAAGCCGCACGAGATGTCAATACTTTTTTAAAAGAGTGGGAAATCGAAAAACTTATCGTAGGGCTTCCACATGATGCCCAAAACTCCGAAGAGATGGAACGACGTATCAAACATTTTGTCTCTTTGCTTGGGTTGGACATAGATGTAGCTTACCAGGATGAACAAAACTCAAGTGTAGAAGCCAAAGAGCTAACCATGGGTGTGTTTAGACATAAAAAAGATGGTAAGATAGACTCTATTGCTGCAAAGATTATCCTTGAGAGATATCTCTCAAGATAGTCTACTTCTTTTTAAATTTTTTAAATATCATCAAAAGCATTGGTCCATAACGTACAAGTATCATAATTATCTTTTTCATTTATAGTCTCTCTTT